>JADGBM010000108.1 GCA_015231515.1 Desulfobulbaceae bacterium | reverse complement strand
TGTAAATGCTTGTTTCCAGCCCGGCTTTCAGACTGTCAATGTTGAAGTTTGGAACCATCGCTTGTAACGATTTTGCAACATCGACACCTTTCATATAACTGACTTTTTCGGTGTACTCGGCAGATTGATTATGGGCAGGGGGCATAATCTCTGCGTTAGTTGAAAAAGGGGCAAAAAAGAGGGCGAGTAAGAGGATTGTTTTCAGTGTTTTCATATGCTTGGCTTGTTTGAAATAGTGAGGTTTCACCCTCCAATTGATGTTACCAAATACGTTTTACTTTATAGGTGTCGAATATTGGATCAGCAGAGACAATAATCATTTTTTCTTCTAAAGCCTGGGCGACAAGTAGTCTGTCAAATGGATCTCGATGGTGGAATGCTAATGATTCTACTCTTGTTACATGTTGAAAACTTATTGGCAATTCTTTGAACTGATTTATCGACAGATGCTGTGGGATATACTCTTTTATTGAACATGCTAACTTTAGTTTGCCTATGCTTGATTTTATGGCCATCTCCCAACTGCTGGCCAGACTCAGAAAACATTCATTTTTAGTGTTCTCAATCTGCTTTTGGGCATTGCACGTGAGTTGTGGTGACCCTTCAACCCACCAGATAAATGTATGGGTATCCAGTAATATTTTTTTCATATATATTCTTTGAAGTCATCGAGGGGGGTATCGAAATCATCGGCCATATATTGGAGAAGCCCCGCGCCCGATCCTGGTTTTCTTTTTTCAGTAGCGGATGTTAATGGCACAATTTTGACCAATGGGCGGTTTCCTTTGGCAATGATGATCTCCTCTCCAAGAAGGGCCTTTTGGATAATTTCTGAGAAGTGGGCTTTTGCTTCAGCAATGTTAAGTTGTGTCATAAATACCTCCTTTAGTGACTATAATAGTTGGTCAACAGTTAAGCAAGAAAATTTATTTGCTTCGTGGTTTTTTTGCACAGCGAAAGAAACTGCTGTTTTTGCCGCGGAGGTAAGCGTAGACTCTGAACACACTGAAACATACAGAAGGTTAAAAGAACTGTTGTTTTTGCCACGAAACCACACAGAAACACACAAACGGTTAAAAGGCGGGGTGGAGATTTTAGCCCTTGGGCTATTTTTTCTGGATTGCCGCGCTTCGCTCGCAAAGACGATATTCTGGATTGCCGCGCTTCGCTCGCAATGACGACGTGCTGGGTTGCCGCGTTTCGCTCGCAGATAGCGCAGACTTCAATGACGAAGGGCATAAAATCTGACTTCGATGATGACTTTCTGGGATTTTATTCATACTTATAAACTTGATCGTTTGGTGAGCAATAACTACAATGATCATTATGGTCATTATAGTTAGCATACTCCGAAAAGAGGTAATGGAATGACAACAAGAGTCTCAGCAGTTGACGCCAGGCCTACATTAGGTGAACTTTTAAGTAAGGTACTTTTGACTAATGAAGAAATTATCATTGAACGATCGGGTGAAAAAGTTGCCAAACTAGTTCATTGCGAACAACCAAAAGCTATAACCTCCAACCAGGGGAAGCTTGACTTCAGGACTTCTGCTGGGTTAGGCCAAGACATGTGGAAAGATCTGAACGTTGATGATTACCTTAGGAAGGAGCGTGACGAATGGGGCTGAGATTAACTCCATCATCCTCTGTATTCATTGATACCGCCCCCCTTATTTACTTCTGGGAAAAGCACTCTCATTCAGCTTGTACCCTATAAACATACTGGTGGCTGATAAGACAGCCGAATACCGACCTAAATACAATATGAAAACACCTGATGCTATTTTGTTGGCAACAGCAGAGATTTGTGGCGCTGATTATGTTCTGACCAATGATGCGGAATGGCAGAAAATTGAAAATCTCAATATTGTTTTACTGGATGACCTGAACTGACAAAAATCTTATTTTTTTTGTGATTACCATCAAGTTTCAGCTGAATTGAAAACCTACCAGCTCAATTGTTTGATATTACAATGTTTTTCTTTTCCTCTTTCGTCATCGGAGTCTGCGCTACCTCCGGTATGTTGTTAGCCGGAGGTAGCGCAGACTCCGATCCAGTATTGTGCAATTGGCAGGCTTTCCTGGATTCCCGCGGGAATGACGATAGTCGCTGAAAGTGAGTGGTAATCACATAAATATTTGCTCAAAAATGGCGAGGATTCTATCACACTCCAATTGCTGTTACCAAATACGTTTTATTTTATAGGTGTCGAATATTGGATCAGCTTCGAATAACATTTTACCTCAAAAGATAATGCCCAGCACAAGCCCTTTGGCTATCTATCAATCGGCATAATGCGCTTATTGATACACATTAATGTGATATTTGGCATATATTGTTACAATTTACGCACTTTAAAAAGATCTTGTTTTTTTTAATTGTTTTAGTTACAGTGTGACTAAAAAAGCACTTTAAACGCATTAAAACTATTTAATGTGCAGAATAGGTAATATTATGGCAATTGAAAATATGTCTCCAGCCGCTATAGCGGAAGAATTAGGCAATAGACTGAAACAAGCGAGGCTAAATGTCGATTTAACTCAGGCTGAAGTAGCATCACGAACGGGCCTAAATAGAAGGACCATTCTTAATGCTGAAAAAGGAAAAGTTCAGCTGGAGAATTTTGTCGCCATATTAGTATCCATGAATATGGCAGGGCAACTCAATATGTTTCTACCTGTACAAGAAATATCCCCTATACAGTTGGCAAAACTCAAAGGCCAAAAACGGCAACGAGCATCAAAGTCTAAGAATGGGAAAGCCAGAATCAAAGAGGATAAATCCTCATGGTAAAGGAAGTCCTAAGTGTGAAATATAAAGAGCATGATGTTGGCGCTGTCAGTTTCAATACTGAAACAGGTATAGGCTCATTCGAGTTTGAACCTCGCTTTATCAAAACAGGCATTGAGCTATCACCTATAAAAATGCCTTTATCTAAAGAGATATATTCCTTTCCAGAAGCTGATTCTGTTGCGTTTAAAGGGTTGCCAGGAATGATAGCAGACTCATTGCCTGATGATTTTGGTAATGCTGTAATGAATGCTTGGATAGCAAGTCAAGGTAAATCGACAACTGAGATTACACCATTACAGCGTCTCCAATATACAGGAAAGCGGGGGATGGGAGCATTAACATATCATCCTGCTACCCAAAGAAAAAAGTTAAACGCTTCACAACATATTGAAATTCAATCTCTAGTTTCTATTGCTCAAGAAATATTGGATAAACAAGAGCAATTCAGCGTAACTCTTGCCACTCAAGGTCAAGAAGATCAAGGGGCAATGCTGGCACTGATGTCTGTCGGCATGAGTGCGGGTGGTGCTAGACCAAAAGCAGTACTCGCGTTTAACGATGACTTTACCCAAGTGCGATCAGGGCAAACAGATGCGCCTGAAGGATTTACTCATTTCATCATGAAGTTTGACGGTGTCAGTGAACATAATAAAGATAAGGAAACTTTTGGTGACCCGATGGGGTATGGAACAATGGAGTATGTCTATCACCTTATGGCTAAAGCATGTGGGATAGACATGATGCCTTGTCGCTTGCTGGACGAAGGTAATCGACGCCACTTTATTACTCAGCGGTTTGATCGAAATGGCAATGAAAAGCAGCACGTGCAATCATTAAATGGTCTAGCGCACGTCAGTTACAAAAAAGTAGGCTCGTACTCATATGCCGAATTATTTTCAATTGCCAGAGAGCTTAAATTAAGTCCTGATGATGCAATGCAGATATTTAAACGCATGGTTTTTAATGTTGTTGCGCGTAATCATGATGATCATTCTAAAAACTTTGGATTCATGCTCGATGCTCAACATCAGTGGCAATTAACCCCTGCCTTCGATTTAGCTTACAGCTACAAACCAGGAAGCCCTTGGGTAAATAGTCACTGGATGAAGCTAAATGATAAGCGAGATAACTTTACACGAGAAGATTTTTACAGCTTTAAAAAATTAAGCCCGATATTCACCAAAAGGAAAATTGATCGGATAATTGAGGAAACTACAGAGCATGTTTCAAAATGGAATGACTTGGCCACTGAACACAGTGTGCCGCATTTATTGCTTAAAGAGATAGGTAGTAATTTACGACTAACGATTTAGAGTGTGCTTTTGGGGACGTTGCGTCCTACGTTAAAGAAATAAATAAGGTCACTTTGATCTTTCCCATAATAACCTTCCATCTCACTAACTTTTCTCTAATAGTTAGCCAGATGGTGGAAATCTCTCCTGCGGGCGAGATTACAAAAATATTAGCCACGAAACCACACAGAAGCACACAGAAGGTTAACGGGGGCATAAACCCTCATGAACAAGGGCTTTGAAGCACATGCGTATTTGATCTCGGTCGTGGAGAGAGACCCCAAGATTTGTATAGTGCTTTTCCCAATCCGCACAGAAAGTTTTCACCTCTTCAATGATTGATGATGCCTCGGAGATGGATAGATTGAACTTGTTGCACTCTGATAACAGGTTTTCGATAGTTGCTGATGTGCCAAAGCTGCCGATATTTAATGATGATGAAAATGAGGGTAGTTTTCGAGGAATGGGCAAAATATCGTAGGCTGGGGATAGCGACCAGCCAGTTTTGTTATCGTACAGGCAACCATGGTTGCGCAGGTGATCGTCAGCATTGCCGACAAATACATTGAAAGCCATCCGGCGATACAACTCATGAATATCTTTGTTGACTCTGTTGGAGATCTTCCTGATATGTCCGGCTATTGAAATATAAGAGGCCTTTTCTAATTCCTCCAGATCGAGATTGCTGAGGGCATGGGAGCTGATAAATGGTTTTCTTATTGATAGGTGTCGATCGAAGCGTTTAACCAGGTAGATTGATTTGTTGCCAACTTCTTCAAGGTGAATTGTTGGTGTATTTATGCCGCATTTTTGAGCCAGAAGCATGGTGGCATATTCGATGCGCGGCATGTTGATCTTTATCTTACTGTTTTCAAATTTTGCGATGTATTCTTCCCCGTTATATTCCACTGCACATTTGGGTTGGGCCCCGCCTAAAGAGGTTCCCTGCTCAAGATAAAATAGAACTTCTGGTGGCAGGGTGTCGTCCTGGGTGAGTCGGTCATAGGCATCAAGGACGTATTTGATGTCTGGAAAACTGATTGGTGTTTCTTTTTTGGTTGTTGGTTTTTCAGGGGTGACGCCAACAGACAAAGCCCCTACCGAATTTGTGGTTACCAAGTCAAAATAATCATGCGGTTGCAATGCGCCGAAGGGGATGTTGAGTTTTTTTGATAATACGTATTTCCCCCAGCTATCGGGGAACATGTCGCCCAAAACCCCAAAAACTCCACTGTTTTTTTTTGTTGTAAATTCGTGGTTTGAAAGAGGAAGATTGATCGGGTCGATGGCAATGGCATTTTTACGCAACAGATACTTTCGGCCATAAGAAAAACTGCCTACCCCCAAACTGGTATCGAGAGAAAAAAGACCAGCAGGCGCCGGGGCTTCTTCCTGTGGTAGAGTTATAAAAATATAGCGTTCAAACATAGGGGTTAGAAATCGAGCTTTTTGTTTTCTTTATGGTGGATTCTTTTCGGCTGGCGCTGGCGCTCCAGAGCTTGTCCGATGGTATCTTTGGCGGGATCGGCAAAGTTTATAGTGTCTTCAATCTGGTAGACCTCAGCCGCAGCAAGATAAACGCCTATTTTTACAGAAGGATCGCCTTTTTCCATCCGTTCAATGGAAGATTTTGAAACTCCAACCATCTGTGCAGCATCGCTAAGTGATTTTCTTCGTCGTATCCGTGCAGTGCGCAGATTGTCCCCAATTGTTTGAAGAAGTTGCGTGGTAGTTGTCGATGGTGAAAATGTCGTCATTGCCGATCCTCCTATCTGTTAATATCGTCAAATATGATGTTTTAGTCAAGGTTGTGATTCATATTTGATGTTTTTATTTGGGGAGGCGGTTGAAATGTTTGAATGTGTAATTTTTTGCCACGGAAACATACAGAAGGTTAAGAGAACTGCTATTTTTTCACGAGCCCACATAGAGACCAGGGCAGGTTAGTTGGGTTTCGTGGGGCTCACCCCAACCTTGCAGATTTGACGGATAACACCACAATAAGATTTTAAAGGCCGTCATCCCGGTATTCTTTTAGCCGGGATCCAGATTGTTGGGTTTCGTTCCTCAACCCAACCTACCATTGTACCGCAAATAATAATCTTAGCGCCTTTGCGTCTTTGCGCGAAACAGGGCTGTGTTGTCAGCCTAAAATCTCATTAACGATGGCATCACCCATGGCAACAGTGCCAATAGCCTTGGACTTATCGATTGCTATGTCAGGGGTGAAGATGCCCTTGTCGAGAACCTTTGCTATAGCATTCTCAATAGCGATGGCGGCACTGTTTTCGTTTAAGGTGTACTTGAGCATCATGGCCGCTGAGAGGATCTGGGCAATGGGGTTGGCGATTCCTTTTCCAGCAATGTCAGGGGCTGAGCCGCCAGCGGGTTCATAGAGACCAAAGCCGGACTCATTAAGGCTGGCAGAGGCCAGTAGCCCCATTGAACCAGTCATCATGGCGCATTCATCAGAGATGATATCACCGAACATATTGCCACACAGCATCACGTCAAACTGATGAGGGTCTTTGATGAGCTGCATGGTGGCATTGTCGATGTAGATGTGGTTAAGTTTGACATCCGGGTAGTCTTTGGCAGTTGCTGTTACTACTTCACGCCAGAGAACCATGGTGGTTAAGACATTGGCCTTGTCGACAGAGGTCACCAGTTTTCTGCGGAGCCTGGCTGCCTCAAAGGCCTTTCTGGTAATTCGCTCGATCTCGCCACGGGTATAGACCATGGTGTCGTAAGCTTTTTCTGTGGCGCCGCTCCCTTCACGACCTTTGGGCTGCCCAAAATAGATCCCCCCGGTTAACTCACGTACGCAGAGAATATCAAAACCACTGCCGACAATATCTGGTCGTAAAGGGCAGGCGGCAACCAGAGGTTTGAACACCTTTGCCGGCCTGAGATTACAGAAAAGGGCAAGTTCTTTTCGTAAAGGCAGAAGTGCCGCTCGTTCGGGTTGTTTTTCGGGAGGGAGGCTTTCCCATTTTGGGCCGCCGACCGAGCCAAACAATATGGCATCACTGGCTTTACAAAGTGCAAGCGTTGCTGCCGGGAGAGCCTCACCGTGATTATCAATGGCACAGCCACCTACGTCAGCTGATTCGTAAGAAAGAGATATTGAAAACTTTTGACCGACAGCATCAAGAACCTTAATGGCCTCTTTCATTACCTCAGGTCCGATCCCGTCACCGGCTAAAACAGCAATTTTCTTCATTGGTTTGCCCTCTGATGTTGTTATTATAAAGAGGGATTCATTTACCATAAATGTGAAGAAAATGCATAAAATAATAATCCTGGTTATGCTATCCTCAACTGTGGGGTTTTTTGGTGGGCTGCTTTATAGACATCACATTTCCTGCAAGCAGCCATTTTGTCCTGGTATGTTCCCTGCTCCTTGCCTCCACACTGGGTGCCGGTAACCATCCAGCAATCTCCTCCGCTGTCAGGATAGGCCGGGCAGCTGTTTCTTCTGCTCGTAGGGCAGTCTTTCATCTCCCAGCAGGTTACATCTGACTGGAGTTTATGTGCGATGGCGGATGGTTTTTGTTTTTTCGTGTTGAGTTCATAGACATTGCATTTTCTACAGTTTGCCATTTTTTCATGATAGGTTCCCTGTTCCTGGCCCCCACACAGGGTGCCGGTTACAGACCAGCATTCATGGCCGGTATTTGGGTAGGCCGGGCAGCCGTTGCGTCTGTCGGTTGGGCAGTTCTTCACATCCCAGCAAAGCGATTTGCCTGAAGCTGTGGAAGGCACGATACTCCCGGTTGCGCTGCCTTTTTTTCCATAGACCATGGCAATCAATTGATTGACTATGAGATTCATCTCTTCGGATTGTATGGTAAGTTTGTCGGCGGCATTGGCCGCTTCTGCTGCAGTTGCCGATACATGCTGGGTGGTTTGGTCTATCTCCATGGTCGCCCGGGTGATATGTTCTATGCCAACAGCCTGTTCGGAGGTTGCCTGGGTAATGGCCACGGTTTTATCGCCGATACCGGTAGCAGTAGAAACGATCTCGTCAAAATCGCTATTAATATTTTTTAAGGCACGGGTGCCATCGACAACCCGTTGAATTGTCTTGTCCAACAGCTCTTGGGTGTCCTTTGCTGATTGGGTGCTTCTACTGGCAAGGTTTTTCACCTCTGCGGCAACAACCGCAAATCCAGCCCCGGCCTCGCCAGCTCGTGCCGCTTCAACAGCTGCGTTTAAGGCCAAAAGATTTGTCTGAAAGGCGATGCTGTCGATGGTGTTGATTATCTGTTTGATTTTATCGCTGTCCTGCTCTATCTGGGCCATGTTTGAGGTCAGTTCAACCAAGGCCTTAAGCGATTGGCCGGAACGCTCAATATTTTGGTTCATCAGCTTCTCTGAGCCTTTGGTCAGCGCTGAAGTTTCTTTACTGCTGGCCGTCATCTCTTCAAGCGATGTTGAGGTGGTTTGCATGGTTGCGGCCTGTTCGGCTGAACTTGTTGCGAGATCCTGGCTGAAGGCCGACATTTCAAGGGCTGCGGCACTCACTTCCATGGCATTGACCTTGAGACCGTCAGTGATCTTTTTAAGGATAGAGTTCAGGCCCTTGGCCTGAATAAAGGCCAGGCCAATTCCGATAGCTATAAAGAGTGCTCCAAAAATTGCTACACCCCTTTTAAAATTTTTGGCCGAGGATATCATGGCTGTGTCGGTAATAATATGTGATTGGGCTTCCTGGCGGATATCTTTAATTAAGGCTTGAATCTTAGCCAGAGTCGGAACTGTTTCCTCGATATAAATGGCGTCTACTTTGGGGAACCAGGCTGCCCGATCACCTGCTCCCTGAGTCAAAGCCTCTTTTATGGAGACGGCGGTTTTGTGTAGTTTGTTGTGCGGTGCTTCAATGCTTTTTAACAGTGGGGCGAGCTCAGGGATTTTTATCTCAGCTTCTGTTCTGCCCGCCCCGTATAACCATTCACCAAAACCGCATTTATGGTCATCTACCTCAAGATTCAAGGTTGTGATTTCATCATTAGTAAGGAGAGCTGTTATTTTATTTACCCAATTGAGGTGGTCAATTTCTTTTTGAGCAAGAGTCCCGTCAAGACTGTAGCCGGAAATCACTTGTTCCGCGTTGCTGATAATTGTATTGACGCCACGATAATTGAAGATGATAAAAAGTAATATCATGAAGATAATTGTCGAAAAGGCTGCGATTATTTTGGTGGTCAGGGTTGCGTTTTTCCAGTCAAACATGGTGTGCGATTCCTTTTTTGATTACTGTCTTTCGATAGTGAAAACAGTGTCAAGTTTTAACTCCTGCATCAGCTCGTAGATGGCAGGTGGAACATTTGTCACTCGTAATCGAATCTGTTGCACGCCAAGGTTTTTATAAAAAAGAAGCAGTTTGCCAATTCCTGAACTGCCGATGTAGGTCAAGTTTTTAAGGTCAACCTGGACCTCTGTGATGCCTGATAGCGGTAGTGAGCTAAAGCTTGATTTCATGGCCTCGGCGCCTTTTTCGTCAATTTGCCCGCTTATACAAACAGTCAATCTCTGCTCGCTGGCTTCTGTTGTGATTTCCATATATCCCCTTTTTTGATTAAGTTGTCTCCTTTGGCACTGCTACCAAAGTTTAAAGCTGCTGGTCTTGGTCTTTTGGGGTCGTTGACCCCACGAACAGCTGTTACTATTAAACGAGATGATTACCCGGTTTCCTCCGTCAAACCATCTGGCTGAATCACAGATTTTTTTAACTAAAAATATGCCTCGCCCACTCTCTTTAGTGAGGTTCGTTTTTCTGCGTGGATTTTCGTCGGTCGCAAAGACAAAGCCCGTTCCCTGGTCAGTGATCTCAATATTGAGATCATTTGAGAGCCACCAGCGAACTCTGATGGGTTTTGCTGGGTCTTTCCGGTTTCCATGGTTCCAGGCGTTTAAGATGACCTCACTGAAAGCTGTGTGAAGATTGAATTTGTCTATAGGCACACTGTTGTTGTTGCAGTGGTCAAGAATTCTCTTCAGGCTTTCTGCTATTTCCTGGTCGATA
>JADGBM010000107.1 GCA_015231515.1 Desulfobulbaceae bacterium | reverse complement strand
TTTTATATTACAGTATGTGAATATTGTTAACCGTTAATAGGAAACAGATGAGACTTTCCATACCTAAATCCTTTTATCTGACCACTCTGAGCCTAGTATTGCTGCTCACCTCTTACAGTTACGCTGGCACCTATGCTGATTCTGCCCATGGTGACACCACGAATGGCGTTACCGGCAGGACCACCGGATTTGTAGTAGGCAACTGTGCCCACTGCCATGATCAGCATGCCAGCCGGGTCAACGTGCCTAGCACTCCTAATAATTCACTTCGTGGTCTTTCTGAAGAAAATCTCTGTGAAGACTGCCATGGTGTAGGGGGGCCGGCAAAAAACATTCAGAGTGTAATTGATAAAACATATGGCCATACCTACCTTGATGACGTAGGCTACAGTGGCCGGCATACCACCAGTAAGTTAGAATTAGAGACGGCATCTACAGGCTCTACATTCCCGGGTACTAACAGACATGTCGAGTGTTCAGACTGCCATGAGCCGCATACTGCTCAAACTGGCAACCATACTGTTTTCACTGACGGCAATGCTGTGTCAAATGCCTTATCAGGTGTTTGGGGGGTCGAGCCAATTACCGATGTTGCCTGGGTACCAGCTACAACTTATACTGAAACAGATCCAGCCACCAAGGAATACCAGATCTGCTTCAAATGCCACTCCTATTACGCCTTTCAGGATGCCGATGGTATAACCGCCTTAACCGGCCCTTCCGGTGTCACTATTACTGACCAATCGATGGAGTTTTCAAAAGGTAATAAATCGGCACACCCGGTCCGGGTTGGACTCTCCAGCCAGACAGGCTCTTACGCTCCGAAAAACCTTGCCACAAGCCGCATGGTAGCGCCTTGGAATACTTCTGGTGGCAGTGGGGTTGGCAATCAGACCATGTATTGCTCAGACTGTCACGGTAATGACGCCGCAACTCCTGTAGGCCCGCATGGTTCAGCCAATCCAAACATGATTAAGGGCACAACTAATTACGAATGGCCGTATAATGTTACAAGAGGAAGATTATGGACATTGGCCGATGTGTATTATAACCTGCATAATGTCGGCACAGAGCTGCTTTGCAAAAAATGTCACTCTATGGAAGTTGTCTGGGACGCAGGCGAAAGTAAGAACATATTCCGCAATTACGCCCACGAGAAGCATTATCGTAGAGATTTTAAGGCTAACCCATGGGCTAGTGCCTACCCCAAATATGGTACAGGTGGAGGTGAATCTCAAACTGACGCGGGCTATCCGTGTATCACCTGCCATATTATAGTTCCACATGGCAGCAAACGCAGCAGGCTGATCGGCTACGAGAGTGATGCTGCCCCCTATTCATTAGATGAAGGCGGAGGTCTTGTCTGGCCGGTAGTCTGGGGTTTTAAAAAAGTGACCGATCCTTTCGATGATACCACCAAAGATTGCTCTACCGGTTACGACAAGGGCAGCTGCTATGCCAACACCACAGCCTGCAGCACTAAACATGATGCCAACCCCGGCACTGACTGTATAGGAGGAGGACCTGTTACTTTCGACCCTTAACCCCCCTCCCTTGAGTAATCTCGTGGTCACTATTAACATACTAAACGTATATCACCATCCATCACGTTGAAACTCTTGTATCAATCTCTTAAATGTTCCCTGACCCGTCCTAAAAATGTTCTATGGCTTATTGGGCTTATTGGCATGTTTAGCCTTCTCGGTCTTGTTATTCCCCAAACTGCTTTTCGGTCTCAGGGCTATTTTGAATCTTTAAAAAGTGCCAACCCATTTTTTTACCGGTTCATCGACCTCCTGCAACTAAACCACGTTTTTTCATCTATCCCTTTCCTCATTATTATCTTTCTTCTCTATCTCTCATTGTTCATTACCCTATGGGAGCAATGGAAAAAGCAGCTCCGTTTCTTACATACCAACAAAAAATCTGTCCCTGTCGGCTTAAAAGAAGATAGCATTTCTTTTCAAGTAACAAATAATGCACGCGAAGCTATTCCAGCAGATATAAAACAAGTTATGGCTGGCTATGGCTTTACCTGCCAAACTGAACTAACAGAACATGACTTTCTACATCTTGTATTTGCAAAACACATGAAAAGTCGTTGGGGTGTTTTCATCTTTCACTTAGGTCTTTTTATCCTGCTAAACGCAGCAATTTATGGCTTGTTCAAACATCAACGTGGCTTTGTGCCGCTGATGGAAGGTGAAACTTTTATTGGTCAAGATGGAGACTGGCTGGTACCAAGCAATGGCCCTCTTGCTGAAAGGCTCACATTTCCATTTAATGTCAGACTCAATAAGTTCAAGGTTGCCTATTGGGACAATGATCAAGAACAACAGATGCACAGCCAACTTCTTTTTAGCGATGATAACGGCAACATTGTAAGCAAAAATGAAATTTCAGTGAGCTCTCCTATTGAGCATGGCGGTGTCAGCTTTCATCAATCGCAGGATTTTGGTTATGCCCTTACCTTTGCTCTACATACCAATGATGCCAAACCAATTGTCAGTCACTTTATCCTTGATGCGGTGGGGGATAAAAGTAAACCCCTGACCGGCAAAAGTGATTATCCAAATACCGGCTACATTTTTAAAATGCGTTTTTTCCCAGACATTTCACGCCCGTCTTTTTCCCTAATACAACCAGGCGTAGATTTAACTATCCTTGAAAACAAAGATATCCAATTTGAAGGCCGTTTACTGCTGGGCCAAACCATCAATTTTGATGATAACATACTCACTTTCTTAGATGTCCGCCCCTGGTCAGGCATTATTGCAATACGAGGCTACGTTCTTCCGGGAGTCTACTTAAGTTTTTTGCTGATTGTAATCGGCATGGTACTGATGTATTTATTACCGACAAAACAAATTTATATTGGTTATTCATGTTCTGGAAATGGTTGCCAGTTTCAAATAAACGGCAAGATAGGAGGCCGTACACCTTGCACGCATTTCGAGTTGGAACAGATTAAACAAACTCTCATCAAAGCGCTTGCATAAGACAGGAGAAAGAAAGTGCTTCGCTATGAATTTTCATTATTTTGGGCAGCAATTGGTTTCTATATATCAGCGTCAATAGTTTTTACTTATGCTGTTTTTTTTAAAAAGGAGAACAAACTTGACCTCGGCATAACACTGACATGGCTTGGCCTTGCTTTTCATTCAATTGCTATAATTATTCGCTGGGTTAGCTCAGGACATGGCCCTTACCTTGACACATTTGAAAGTATATCGTCCACTGTCTGGATCGTAATGCTTTCATATCTCATCGCCTGCTATAAAAAGCATTCTATAAAATTTATTGGGGTCATCACACTGCCTTGTGCTTTTTTAATGATTGGGCTGGGATTGATGGCAAACCCACAAATTCAGAATCTTCCTGCCACATTCCACACTTTATGGCTAATCGTTCATATTCTATTTGCCAAAATTACAGTGGGATCAGGATTCATTGCCTTGGGGTGTTCAATATTTTATCTGATTAAGGCAAAAAAAAAATCAGGCAATACATTTGTTCAGAAATTGCCAGACCCGGTAAGTCTAGATTCCTATTCATTTCAATTTTTCGGAATGGCCTTTGTTTTCTGGACAATTTCAGTCATTGCCGGGGCCATCTGGGCCCATAAGAGCTGGGGACGTTATTGGGCCTGGGACCCTATCGAAACATGGTCACTACTCACTTGGCTAGCTTTCGGAATATATATGCATCTACGGCGGTTTCATGGCTTAAAAGAAAAAAAAGCAGCCATTTTCATAATTTGTTGTTTCGGCCTTGTTATCCTGACCCTATTTCTGGTTCCATTTATCACAAATACGGTTCACACAGAATATATGCTCTAAACCCCTAAAAATGAAAAAATACCTCGCGCTGATCAATGATTTCGCCCATGATTTTTTTACGGCCCTTTGGCTGGCCAGTCTTTTCGTATTGTTTCTGGTCAACCAGGAAATAGACAGTGCCGTGGTAGACATCACTGCTTCTCGGATTATCAGCACCCTTCTGCATAATTTTTTCTGGCTACAGACCTGGTCAATGGTACTGATTATTCTGACTGGCATTGGCAGATATCTACATGTCAAAGGACAAAACACCAAGGACAGTTATGATCAGCAACGAAAGACGTTGCTCATAGCCAAACATGTGGTTTTGGGGGTGTTATTTGTGGGGGGAAGCGTTTTAGGCTTTCTCTGGCGCTGAGCTTGCCATACCGGCCAGTATTTTTTTCATCTCTTCCGGCATTCCCTGATCGAGGCGGCCGATTTTCTCGCGGATAAACGAGTGCTCCATCATCCGTTTCACTGCTGTCAGCATATAATTCCGAATAAACAAATCTTCGATCTCTAAAATGTTATTGAACCTGCCCATGTAGAATTGACGATAGCCATCGACAATTGCTTCATCAATTTCCTTACGTGTCATATTTTTCGGCTTAATAACAGGGTCGACAAGGTTGTAACGCCGGTAGTCATATTCTTCGACGTAGGGTTCCAACTCTTGGTAGATGTCAGCGTAGGGCCAGGGCGCTATTGCCAGAAAATGGGCAAAATCCGGGTTAAGCAGTTTAGCGAGTTCGATAGTCTTTTGTAGCGATTCCCTGGTGTCATCGGGAAATCCTAGAATCATGGAGGTCTCTGTTATAATGCCATGTTCACGGCATAATCTGAGGGCTTCAATGGATTCATCAACCGACTGCTCCTTTTTGATACGGTCAAGCAGTTGCTGATTGGTGCCTTCAGTGCCTACGTAGATATGAATGATACCAGCGGCTTTGTATTTATGCAGAATATCTTTATCTCTGATGATGTCCTGGGCCCTGGTCTCCATGAGCAGTTTCACCGGCAACTCCAAGGCAATCAATTTATCAAGAATACTCTCCCAGCGCTCACGATCAGGGGTTGGGTAATCATCTGTGAGTAAAACAACATCAACCAGGTAAGTCCCATGAAGGAGTTGGATCTCGCGAACAACATCATTGGCTGATCGGCCCCGCCATGACCGCTGCCAAAACTTCTGTTGAGAGCAAAAAGTACAGCCAAATTCACACCCCCTGCTGGTGGCAACGGCGCCTAAACGGGAGCCTGGCAGGATATAGTAGGTATAATCATCCCAGTCCAACAGATCCCAGGCCATAGGCATGTTATCGAGAGATTTAAGGTGAGGTCGAGCAGAAGTCTTAGTAATTGTACCCCGCTGATCGGTATAAGCAATTCCGGCAACCTGAGCTGGATCATTATTCTGGCCGAGACAGCGCAGCAGCTCGACCAGAGTTACCTCCCCTTCTCCAACAACGATATAATCAACACAGCTGTTTTGACTAAAAATCTCTTCGTACATGAAACTGGCGTGTATTCCACCAGCAATCGTTACAATTTGAGGGTTCACCTGCTTTGCAGTTTTAAGCACCTTGATGGCATCAATAGAGGTACTGGTAATGGTGGACACAGCCACCACATCGGGCTTAGTCGCCTCAATAACATTACGAACATCGTCATGCGTTGAATCTTTAGTCATCGCATCATAAATAACACATTCGAACCCCGCACTTTGGCAGGCCCCGGCAACCGTGACCATATACAGGGGCACCCATCTTCCAGCAACTTCAACAACCCCGGCATGATAGGGCGCAGTGATAAATAAAATTTTATTCATAAAGTAGACAAACCTGTTCAAATAATGAGTATGCAGTAAAGTAAAAACCAACTTTATCACACTTCATGGCACATTTCATAACAATTGGACATTTTTTAAATTGTTTGTATAGAGATGATTATAGTTCAAAAAATAGTGTTCCAGTTTGATAGCCAACTCACTAACAACTGTTCAAATCCGTTCTCACTTCATGAAGTTGTCCGTGTGAGTTCGTGTGGGTCTGTGGCAAAACAAAATTTAGCCGCTAGTTAAAAATACATAAACCAGGGTGCACCCAATGATACCACAACTACTTGCTCTTTTCCTTATGCTTTCAGCAATTCCATTTTCTGCCCTTGCCCAAACGCCACAGGATTTTCTGCTTTTTTATTCTAATGACGTTAAGGGCGAGATAGAGCCCTGTGGCTGAAAGAGTAATCAATTGGGCGGTCTGTCCAGAAAAGCCTTTCAGTTTAATAAAGTAGCTGAGGAAGCACAACTTCCGGCGCTGATTGTTGATGGGGGAAATCTCCTGTTCAAAGAGTCCAACATTACAGCCGCCCAGGAAGAACAGGTCCGTATCACGGCCAAAGGTATTGTGAAAAGTTATGATGCCATGGGCTATCACGCCGTTGGCGTTGCTGCGCAAGATATGGCCCTTGGTTTGGATTTTTTAAAAACCATAACCGCCAACTCCAATTTTCCATGGCTAAGCGCCAACCTGTATAATAAATTAACGTCTGCCCCAGTTTTCACACCCAGCACAACTGTTGAGATCGGTGCGTTACAGATCGGACTGATTGGACTCACTGGCCAGGCTGATTCTTTTCTTAAAGAGCAAGATGATATTCTGGTCAAACCCTGGCAAGATGTGTTGCCAAAAATCATCAGCGATCTTTCACCTAAAACTGATATGCTGGTGCTGCTCTCAAACCTGACGAATGCTGAAAACAAGGAGATTGCTAAGCTCCATGAGATACACATCATCATCCAGGCTGGTGTGTCAACCGCAAACATGACCCCTGTTGCGGCAGACAACACCTTAATTTGTCAAACCGGCAAACAGGGCAAGGAAATTGGCATTATGAAGATCAGCTGGCAGAACTCTAAACTATGGGGAGAAAAAACAGCAGAAAAGCTTACCAAAGCCCGGCAAAACCTCGATCGCCTCGAATGGCAGCTCAGTAAGTATAGCAAATACAGCAACCCACTTGAGGAGCTGAAAAACAATCCCCCCAAACTTCGTGCCTATCAAAACCTTATCCAGCAGCAGGAAAGCAGCACTCAAGAGATAGCAATATTGACCGAAAAACTCTCCAGGCAAGAAGATGTCAGGAATCTCCCTGCAACTTTTACCAATCAGTTTATCGCCATGCAAACATCGCTGCCCAATGATCCAAAAGTGCAGGCAGTTGTGGAAGAGATCAACGAGCAGATCAACAATGTCGGCAAGGGAAAAAGTGCCGCGACCAACATCCTGACCTCAACCTATTCGGGCTGGGAATCCTGCCAGCGTTGTCACGAGGAGATCTTTGGTTCATGGTCCCAGACACCCCATGCTGACGCCTATTCATCCCTGATCAACAAACGGCAGCAGTTCAACTTGGACTGCCTGCCGTGTCACGTAACAGGCATTACAAGTGAAACCGCTGATCTCGCATTAACACTGCCCAAATACCTGCGCGATGTAGGCTGTGAATCCTGCCATGGCGCCGCCATACAGCACGTCAGTGCCCCTGACACCTATAAACCGATTAAGACACCTGCGGCAGCCGTCTGCCTGAACTGTCACACCGACGAGCACGACGACTCCTTTGATTATCAACGAGACAAACAAAAGGTTCATCCCATACCATAAAAAAGACGATTACCGCCGGCTTTCAGCATACTATTTCAAATTAGAATATTTGATAACCACGAAGACCGCGAAGATCACGAAGGATGGCTGCAATTACTCAAAATGACCTTCGTGCTCTCTGTGCTCTCTGTGGTAAAATAACAATGCATTCTCAACATCTTGACCTGTTAAGTTTTTTTATGGGGGGGAGCTGAAACATGGTTGTGATCACATAAAAAAAAAGCCACGTACCTCTAAGGGTAACGTGGCTTTTTTCATAAAATAAAACTAAAACTTAGCAGCCAAAAGCCTTCTGGAGCTGAGGTATGGTCTGCTTTTTACGGCTCATCATGCCATCAACCCACATGGTCTGACCGTCAAGTTTTTTATCGAAGGCTTTTTCAATCATAGCTGGCTCATCGGAAACAACCATCAGATCAGTACCTTCTTTCATGATATCTGTGAGCATAAGGAGTACTGAGTGACGTCCTTCTTCACCTTTAACTTCCTTACATGCTGCATAGAGGTCATCGCGAATCCCTGCAACCAGAGAAAGGTCAACAAGCTCAAGCTGTCCAACACCAACTTTTTTGCCCTTCATGTCAAAGTCTTTGTAGTCACGGAAAAGAAGGTCGCGAGCTGGAACACCATCAACAGCAGATTTGGCTTTGAACATTTCCATAGCCAACGCTTCCATATCAGATACACCAGCAATTTTTGCAAGAGCATCACAGGCCTTCTTATCAGCATCTGTACAGGTTGGGGACTTGAACATTACAGTATCGCTCAAAATTGCGCAAAGCATGATACCTGCAACATTTTTAGGAATATCAACACCGTTAATATCAAACATCTGCTTCAAAACTGTACCGGTACAGCCAACAGGCTGAGCATTGAACAGAATAGGATTGTTCGTTGTGATATCACCAATTTTGTGATGATCAATAATTTCTACAACTTCAGCCTTATCAAGATTGTTTGGGGCCTGAGCGATATCGCTGTGATCAACCAGAATAAGTTGCTTACCTGCGCCATCGGTCATGATCTCAGGAGCAGAAAAACCAAATTTTGCCAGAACCATTGTGGTTTCTGGATTCAGCTCACCCTGCATAGCAGGTACTGCATCAACGCCTTGAGCTTTTTTAAGCGCTGCGTATGCAATTGCTGATGTTACTGAGTCTGTGTCCGGGCTTTTGTGTCCAACTACGTAAATTGCCATGATAATTTCCTCCGTCCTTGATTAAATGAGTATAAATTTTATTACCAAAATAATAAAATAACTATATAATTATAAGGGATTGAACATAGTGCTTAAGCAAATATCCGTCAAGCAGAAAAATGTAGCTTTTCGCCCCTGTGAATATTGTCTTTGATTCTTTAACGTGTTAGAGATATTTTTGATTAATCAAAAGTTCATAACGGTTATTAGTAAAGATATTTTCACCCTCTACCACGCTGAACGCTCATGACCAACCAAACCGATTCTCCTGTAAAGCCAAAAGTGCTTTTAGCCGAAGACAATCCCACTGTTCGTAGAGGCATAGAAAACTTTTTAGGTAAATGGGGATATGAGGCCATTGAGGCTGATAACGGTGACAGCGCCTGGAATGAACTTGAAAAAGACCACACTATCCGTATCGCTATCGTTGACTGGAATCTGCCAGGGCTGAGCGGCATTCAAATATGTCAACGACTCAGAACCCGGACTAATGCTCCGTATGTCTATGCCATTATGTTCAGCGCCAGAAAATCCCATGAAGAAAAAATCATGGCCCTCGATGGTGGCGCAGATGATTATATTGTTAAGCCCTGTAAACCCTCCGAACTGCGAGCAAGACTTGGTGTGGCCCGCAGAATTATTGATACGGCAATGGGGAACCTACCATCCTGTAGTCCAAATCCTCCGATCAACAGCAATGAAAGTACGATTCCAAAGTCCACAGAAGAAACAAGCTCTGACAAGGACACGTCCGAAAAACCGTAACTACTTAGGTCTAGCAGCCCCTTAACAGAAGATTGTCGGGTAAAGAAAGGTATGCTCTCCCCGTCATTTCCCATAGACCTCAAACAACTAATTCAGCTACGCTTACAATCACTATTCGACATCTAACCCATCACATCAAAGCCGTCCTCTTTGACCTTGACGGCACCCTACTCGACACCGTTGACGATCTTGCCGATTCAATGAACGCAGCCCTTGCCACGCTCGGCTACCCCACTCACCCGGTGGAATCATATAAGCATTTTGTCGGCAACGGCCTGTCAATTCTCAGCCGGCGAGTATTGCCCCAAGGCCTTGACACCGACGAGCATCTTGTCTCTAGATGCTCAGACCTGATGCTCAGCGAGTATGAACTCAGGTGGTCCAACAAAACCCGACTTTATCCGGGAATTTCTGAGTTACTAACCGAGTTGCAACTCCGAAACCTCGTTCTAAATATTCTTTCTAATAAACCACATGCCCCTACGAAAAAAGCGGTCGATCATTTCTTGAGCAGTTGGCCTTTCCGCCATGTCGACGGGGCCAAACCAGGCGTGCCACGAAAACCCGACCCAACTGCGGCAACAGCCATTGCCAGACAGTGCGGCATCTCATCGTCTGACTTTCTTTACCTTGGCGACACCAACACAGACATGGAAACTGCCATTTCGGCTGCCAT
>JADGBM010000106.1 GCA_015231515.1 Desulfobulbaceae bacterium | reverse complement strand
GTATTTTGGCTATTGATATGGAAATTGCCACCCTATTTTCGGTTGGATATGCCTTAAATGTACCGACCGGTGCAATTATGCTCATTTCTGATATGCCCCTTCGTAAAGGAGGCATCAAAAGCAAGGATAGTGCAAATGTTGTATTCTGTAATCACACTTCGAACCATTTACGTATTGGAATTGATATCGTTGAGGCGATTAAAAAGCTCAAATCCGAAGAGCCTAAAGACCATGATCTTGTGTGCAGCAAATAATTGCGGGTGGATGATTTGAAAGTTACACCATTTCAAGAAAAGGTGTATCAGGCTTTGAAGACTGTTCCGAAAGGCAAGGTGACAACCTACAAGTATCTTGCCGAGGCAGTCGGGAGTAATTGTCCACTTGCCATCGGGCAGGCTTTAAAGCGAAATCCTTATGCCCCTGAAGTACCATGCCACAGAGTTATCAAAAGTGATTTGTCTATAGGGGGCTACTCGGGCGCGCGTTCGGGTGATCTTGTGCAAAAGAAAAAAGATCTGTTGCAGCAAGAAGGTGTTGAGTTTACAGGCGATTTCTTAAGGGATTGCCGATGCCTTTATAAACCCGAGACCTTCCAGCTCTTAAGGATTAGTTGATGTGTAGTAAAAATATCCACCTGCTGAGGCTGACAGTATCGTTACAACTGTCAGCACCAGCATGGTCAATCGTAAGTTCATTGTATGGGAGTTTCCTTAAATTACATTGGAATCAGCGGTATATAGTCAGGTGTCCAACGCATATTTTTTATGAGAGTTTTCAGGCGTTTTATATCACTGTTATGTTGATAATTGCTAAAAACGCAAAGGCGTGCGACACCTTCTTTAAGTGCACATTCTCCTACAGAGTTGGCGACCTTTAAACTCACTTCTGCTAAAGAATGAACCGGTGGAAACAAGATTCCCCTGGCGAGATCATCATCTGAAACCGATTCTGAAACTGCTTTAGCCGCAGCGGTGAAAAAGGCCGGTAAGACCTCTTTTGCTCCAGAGGCAAGGACGCCAAGACCGACACCAGGAAAAACGAAAACATTATTGCATTGACCGATGCGGATTGATTCACCATCGGCGATAACGGGATCAAAGGGGCTGCCGGTTGCGACAAGTGCCTGGCCGGAGGTCCACTCATAAATATCTTTCGGAACTGCCTCTGACATTGAAGTGGGATTGCTCAAAGGGAAAATTACCGGCCTGTCGGTGTTCTGCATGACCGCATCGACAATGTCTTTTGAAAAACAGCCCTGTTGGCCTGATGTGCCGATAAGAACCGTAACCTTTTCATTGATAATGACATTAAGCAATGAACCGTCTGTTGATGCTTTAAGCCAGGTGAGTTTTGCCGGATCTTTAGCGAATTTTTCCTTGTATGGCTCAAGTTTGCGGTCAGAGGTTACCACTCCCCGACTATCGAGGGTGAAGATTTTAGCGCGGGCGGCCTGCTGGTCGAGTCCTGCTTCAATTAAGGCCACTTCAATCTGTTCTGCAATACCGACCCCGCCAGCCCCAGCCCCATGAATCAGGAAAACCTGGTCGGTAATCGACTCTTTCTTAATTTTCATGGCAGAGTAGATGCCAGCCAGTGTCACGGCACCAGTTCCTTGAATGTCATCATTAAATGAGATCAGATCGTGAAGGTAGGTGTCTCTGATCGCGAAGGCATTTTGTTTGGAAAAATCTTCCCACTGGCAGAGAGTGTTGGGGAAAACGGCCCTGAAGGCACGGGCAAAACGTTGAATGAAATCGATGTAATCCTGACCTTCAAGCCGTTCATGCCTCCAACCAAGATATTCATCGTCATTGAGGAGTTCTTTGTTATTGGTGCCAACATCTAGTGAAATAGGCAGGCAGTGCCATGGGGCAATACCTGCACCCTGAGTATAGAGCATAAGCTTGCCAAGACAGATGGCGATACCACCCGCCCCCTGGTCACCAATTCCCAGGATGCCCTGGTTGTCAGTGACCACGGCAACGCGAATATCTCGGTGAACGAACTGTCGGAGGATACTTTCGGCGCTGTCAATATTACCAGGGTAAAAGTGCAGGCCATTAGCCTGACGGAACATTGAGGAGTAATGCTGACATGCATAACCTACTACCGGGGTATAAATAATCCTCATGTAGCGCTCAATGTCAGAAGCGATTACCGCATGGGCCAGGGTTGCGTTACGATCGAAAAGTGCACGTAAATAGATAAACTTTTCAACGTCGCTTTCCTTGGCATTTACTTTGTTTACAGAATTTCTGACTTGTGTTGCAAGGGTACGAACAGATGGTGGGACCGAGGCGTTCAAATCAAGTTGGTTCCGTTCTTCTTCCGTGTAAGCAGTGCCTTTACATGTATAACAGTTGCCAAACAGTCCGAACCCACGGTTGTAAACAAGAATTGCTTCTGTGTTTCCGTAGTCATCAAATTTGAAACCATAATCATCTCTTGGCATTTTTTACTCTCCTTGTCAGAAAAGGTATTGTACTTTTATTTAAAGTAGGTTGTGTTGGTGATTCATTATGAAATGATACTTCATAAGAAGAAAAAATAACAACCTCTATTCGTTACCATTCCATAAACACGAACCGATCGAGACGTTATAACGTATGTCGTGGCAGAAATTAGTAAATAAAAGTGTCACATCAATTACTGGTTTGGAGCAGGTTTTCGCTACAGATTTTCCTGGGCTTGACAGGGTTACCGAGAGATATCCTATGCGGATTAATCCCTATTATCTGGGGTTGATCAAAAAACATGGGGCGCCCTTGTTCAAACAGGTTGTGCCTGATATTGACGAACTCCATGATGGTGTTTGTTATGAGGATCCCCTGGACGAAGAAAATTTAAGTCCGGTTCCAAATCTGATCCATAAATATCCGGACCGGGTTCTTTTTCTTGTGCATAACCAATGTGCAGTCTACTGCAGGTTTTGCACCCGGAAGAGGAAAGTCGGAACCAGTCGGATGAAAATATCGGAGAGTACAATTGCTGCCGGAATCGAATATCTGGAAAACACACCGGCGGTAAGAGATGTTCTTGTTTCCGGGGGTGATCCGTTTTTGCTTTCTGATGAAGCTCTGGATTCGATATTGTCGAGAATTCGGGCAGTGAGTTCTGTTGAGATAATTCGTGTGGGCACCCGGGTTCCGTGTGTGCTGCCCATGCGTATTACCAAGAAATTTGCCCAGATGTTAAAGAAACATCATCCTTTATACGTTAACACCCATTTTAATCACCCAGCTGAAATCACTCCGGAGGCAGCGGAGGCCTGCGGTCGACTTGCAGATGCAGGTATCCAGATGGGATGTCAGACAGTGTTGTTGAAAGGTGTTAACGATGATGCAGAAGTTATGAAAACCCTTATGCGGCGTTTGTTGCAGATTAGGGTTAAGCCATATTATATTTTTCAAACGGATATGACAAAGGGTACCAACCATTTTCGCACGACAGTGGCAAAGGGGTTGGATATCATGAAACAGTTAATTGGCCATACATCCGGGTTGGCAGTACCAACCTATGCCATTGATGCCCCTGAGGGTGGAGGAAAGATACCGCTTCTTCCTGACTATTGTATTGAACATGGGGAGACAATGACCTTTCGAAACTACTGCGGCAAGATCTGTCATTATCGGTAACCATTTATGAATGTACTATTTGTGATCGAGTGTAATGCATGTTATCTCAGGTAATTAGCGCCACTTTAGAAGGTGTTTCAGGTCTCATTGTTGAGGTTGAGGTTGATATTGCTCCCGGTCTGCCCTCCTTTGCCACAGTCGGACTGCCTGAGGGTGCAGTCCGAGAGAGTAAGGACCGTGTTAAAGCTGCTATTAAAAATTGTGGCTATGATTTCCCAGCCCGCAAAATTACCGTTAACCTGGCGCCTGCTGACGTCCGCAAGGCCGGTACGGGTTATGACCTTCCAATTGCCATTGGCATCCTCTCTGCCACTGGTGTTCTGAAGGGCACAAAACATAAGGAGTATTTGTTGATTGGTGAACTGTCGCTGGATGGTAGGTTACGTCCCGTTCCAGGCGTACTGCCTATTGCTATCACCGCATCAAAGTCAGCTATTACCGGGATAATTGTTCCAGCTGAAAATGCCCAAGAGGCCGCAATCGTTGAAGGTCTTGACGTTATTGCCGTGAATACTCTATTTGAAGTGGTTGAGTTTTTAGAAGGTCTAAAGGTGATTGAACCTGTTGTATCATCGTTTTTACATGATAGGCCTGCATCATGCCAGTATGACATTGATTTAAGTGAGGTGAAGGGGCAGAGCCAGGCAAAACGCGCCCTTGAGATTGCCGCTGCTGGTGGCCATAATCTGCTTTTTGAAGGTCCGCCAGGTTCCGGAAAAACAATGATAGCCCGCCGGTTGCCTACCATACTCCCTGATCTCTCACTTGAAGAGGCCATTGAAACCACTTCGGTGTATAGTGTGGCCGGGTTGACCGATAAATACCAAGGCATAATTCGCCAACGGCCATTCAGGGCACCTCATCACACTATTTCTGATGCCGGATTGATTGGCGGCGGTCAAGTGCCACGGCCGGGTGAGGTTTCATTAGCACACAATGGCGTACTGTTTCTTGATGAACTAGCAGAATATAGGAAAAATGTACTCGAAGGCTTGCGGCAGCCTCTTGAGGATGGCATGGTTACAATTTCGCGGGCATCAAGTTCATTGACATTCCCGGCTGAGATAATTCTGGTTGCCGCTGTTAATCCTTGCCCGTGCGGCTATCACGGTGATCCAGCGCACAACTGCACATGTTCAGCTGTCCAAGTGCTTAAATATAAAAGCAGAATTTCAGGCCCACTCGTTGATCGAATCGATATGTATGTCGAGGTCTCGGCGGTCCCTTTTTCCGATTTAACATCCCAAACCAGTGGTGAGAGTTCTAAGGTAATTAAGGAACGGGTTGTGGCGGCCCGTAAAATTCAGCAGAAACGTTTTCAGCGCCACAAACATGTTTACTGCAACAGCCAGATGGGCAGCAAGGCAATTGCCAAATTCTGTGCACTTGACAGTACCTGCCAGCAGTTAATTGAAAATGCTGTAAACCGTCTTGGTTTGTCAGCAAGGGCTTATAATCGCATCCAGAAAATTGCCCGCACAATTGCTGATCTCGATAATGAAGAAGATATCAAGTCCAGTCATGTCGCTGAGGCTATCCAATATCGAAGGCTTGACAGATCGGCTTAGGAGCCCCCTCATTTAATACGTTGGAGCAATTATGATCCCTTTTATCGTTCCTTTTGCCTTATATCTCCTTGGCACGCAGTTACTGAGTTATTTCCCTGATCAATATCCATTATTATACCCCGTCTGTGTCGTCTTGGTAGGTGCAGCAACCCTGTTTCTGCTTCGAGGTAAGGATATTGTTAAAATTCACGGCAATATAGCGTCTGGAGTCATTGTTGGTGTTGTTGGAGTTGTTGCATGGATTTTGATCTGTCGGTTAGACCTTGAGCAACTAATTTTTGATCTCCTTCCCGATTTTCTTCAACCTGAACAACGACCATCATTTAATCCGTTTCAGTCAATTAACAGTACGGTAGGGCAGTGGGGATTTATTGCTATGCGGATGACCGGCCTTGCTGTGCTGGTGCCCCTGGTTGAAGAGATCTTCTGGCGAGGATTCCTTTTGCGGTGGGTGATTTCCCCGGACTGGCAGGATCAGGAAATCGGGGTTTTTACGTTTAAATCATTTGCCTGGATAACGGTTCTCTTTGCTCTAGCGCACCCCGAATGGATTGCCGCAGCAGTTTATTGTATTCTTTTAAATCTGCTCCTTTATTGGCGTCGTGATCTTTGGAACTGTATCGTTGCGCACGCAACAAGCAATGCCCTGCTTGGGGTATACGTATTGTATACTAAAACCTGGGAGTTGTGGTAACTCAGCAATTAATTAACCCAGGTCCAGTGAAAGAGTTTTTGAATAAGCTGGATTGTGCCGTCCAGAATAAATCCTATCACCCCGATTGCTAAGACAATTGCCATCAACCTGTCATATTCCATGGTGTCTCTGGCATCATTGATAATATAACCAAGGCCACTTGAAATCCCTAAGAATTCTACTGGAACCAGCACTATCCAGGCGACACCGATAGCCAGGCGGAGGCTGGTCAGTATATATGGTATCGAGGCTGGCAAAATAATCAGATAGAGAAGCTGCCTGTGGTTGGCGCCTTGATTTCTGGCCATCATAATCCATTGTGGGTTAACCCGCTTAACACCAAGTGCTGTGTTAAGCATGATTGGCCAAATTGTTGCCATGGTAATGAGAAAGTAGATTGTTTGTTCAAATGTATCGAAAATAAGCAGGGCAATCGGCATCCAGGAAAGCGGGCTAATCATTCGAATGAACTGAATCGGTGTGTAGGTCATTACCTGAGCGCGTTTTGAGTAACCGATAAAGAGTCCCAGCGGTAAACCCAGAAATAACGCGGTGCCAACTCCCAGTGTAACCCTCCGTACGCTGGCAATGACAGAGGACCAAAACTCATTGTCCACAAACAGTGTAAGGAGAGCTTTGATGGTTGGTCCTGGTAGGAATCCTGAAAATTGTTCAAAATCAGGGCGACTGAAGATAAAAGTACCGCAAACAATCCATATAAATATAAAAACAGCAATGCCCGCAGCCGCATAACAAGACTGGTGGAAGGGTTCTTTGAAGCCTTTGGCTGTGAGATGTTCCGGTCTGTGTTTTTTGAAATACTTCTTGATTAGTTTCATCATGCGTCACAGAGAGATAATCTCTTCCCGGGTCCATGGATTTTCCAGATCAATATCACCAAACATTGATGGCCCGCCAACCAGAGCGATTGCGTTTTTTACAAAGCTTCTATCAACAAGATCTTTCTCCGCAAAACCAGGTTGTAGCGTTTTTAGGAAGGAATGATCACCCTCCATTAAGGTATTGCTCATCTCTTGAGTTATAAATCGAGTTGCTGAGGGATACGGGTAAGGTTGAAAGCTTATTCGGCTGGAATTCCATTGCGAATTTTTAATTGCAGTTGGCTGCATGGGGCTTCCGTAGGTGGCAAGGTCGTATTTAGTAAACACCCTCTTTAAAACATCTTCTGCTATTGGCAGATACTTGCCTCCTGATTTTGATAAGATTTGGGCGGTATTAAGGGGGTTGTTTTTGATCCACAACTGGGCTCTGACGATTGAATTAATAATTTTTTGAGTAAAGATGGGGTCTTCGTTAATGATTTTCTCTGTCATTACCACCACGCAACAGGGATGATTCTTCCAGATATCCCCGGTAAAACGCATGATTTTGGCCTGAATACGCATCTCGGCCAAGGCGTTAAACGGTTCAGCAACAATAAATCCGTCAATTTTTTTGCCAGCCAAAGCAGCGGGCATATCTGGCGGCGGAAGTATAAACAGATTAACCTGGTGGAGAGGAAGAAAACGTTTTTGTGGCTGAATAACAGGGGTAAGCCCCGCATTCTTTATGCCCATCTGTAAAATGATGTTGTGCATTGAGTACCAGTAGGGTACGGCCAGCTGTTTGCCGCCAAGATCAGAAAAGCTGTTAATGCCCGAATCGGCCCTAACGGTTAAAGCGCTGCCGTTAGTGTGGTCCCAGGCCAGCACTTTAACAGGGGCTTTGTTCTTGAAGCGCATCCAGATCGGTATGGGGAGCAAAAGATGGGTAACGTCAAATTTGCCGGTGATAAATGACTCTGCCAGGGTCGACCAGCTCCGTAGTCGAATTGGTAACTCTGTCGTAATACCTTCATCTTTAAAAAAACCATTGGCATGGGCAATTAACAGCGGTGAGGCATCGGTAATGGGCAGATAACCGATACGCAACGTTCTGCGTGTGCGGGCCGCGACCGGACTATAAAACGTTGGCACTGCGCTGATTCCAGCCGCAATGGCACCTGCTTTAATGAGTGATCTGCGGGTCAGCTTTTTAACCGTCATCGTTTGAAGTCCGTGTTTGATTTACAGAAGTGATTGTATTTTGAAATGCTTCAAGTACTTGTCGTTTGGCCTCAAAAAAACTGCTGCTTTTGGCGTCCCTTGGATAGGGTAAATTAATGTCGATAGTGGAGGTAATGGTTGCAGGGTGACCTCCTAGAAAAAAAACTTTTTGACCTAAACTTACTGCCTCGTCAAGGTCATGGGTCACAAGCACGGCCGTGAACTTTTGCTGTTGCCAGATCTCAATAAGTTTTGCTTGAAGTCGTGATCTATTGGTTAAATCTAAGGAGGCAAAGGGCTCGTCAAGAAGCAGAACCCGTGGGTCGCTGATAAAAGCCCTTGCCAGGCAGACACGTTGAGCCATACCAATGGAAAGCTTTGGCGGGTGAATTTTTTCAAACCCGTTAAGGCCAATCAGATCAACCAGCTCCCTGGTCCGCTTTGCAATTTTGTAGGTGTCCCCGCGAAGCTTACAGCCAAAACCAATGTTTTCTTCAACTGTTAACCAGGGGAGCAGACTTGGATGTTGAAATAAGATGGTTCGAGTGGGGGCGGTTGATTCTATTAGTTGTGAATCTGCCAGAATGGAACCATCCGTGGGACTGGTGAGCCCTGAAATAAGATGAAGTAAGGTCGATTTTCCACAGCCGGACTCACCAACAATGACAACAAAACTCCCGTCTTCAATGACAAGATCTAAGTTGTCGAAGACCGTTAAGGTCTGATGATGCGACAATAAATACTTTTTTGAAACTTTTTTGAACTCTATTTTCAAGAAATTTAGTTCGCTTATCTGATGGTATTTTAGTGGCTGCTTCAGTTAACGATATGACTAATTGGCATGTGTCTAATTGCCTTATCGAGAATATAAATGGTACATACCATTTGTCAAGAAAGTCAAGAGAATGTGTTCGGTTATCTGTTTGGTTATCGCATAGCTGCTGCAGAACAAGGCATTGATTTTTTGCTGTAAATCCTTTAATTAGGCAGTAACCTGTTCAATACTTGTTATCCTGTCAAAAGTCGACATCCTGTCATGTTGCGTGAGCACACCATTGGTTTTTCCCTGTCAACTGACCTGTTAGAGACCCATTGCTAAAAGCGTACCTATGCAGTCAGTAAAAAAAACAAACTCGGCATTCATCACTGATAGATTGCAGCAACGTCGCCAGAGCGATTCTTTGCGGGTTTTAAAAGATGTCACGGTGGTTAATACTGTCCAGATCGTCTACCAGGGACAGCCCTGTATTAACTTTAGTTCCAATGATTATCTCGGTCTTTCTCAGCATCCGGCTATTAAGCAGGGCAGTATTGATTTTGTGAAGAGGTATGGCGCCGGTTCGACTGCCTCAAGACTTGTGTGCGGTAATAGAGATTTTTTCGGTGCGATTGAAACGCAGTTGGCAGAACTCAAAAACACGGAAGAGTCGTTAATCTTTTCATCCGGCTATCAGCTAAACGTTACCCTCCTGCCTGCACTTGCTGATAAAGATACTGTGATTCTGGCAGACCGTTTATGCCACAACAGCCTGATTCAAGGGGCTTTGTTGAGCCGAGCTTCGCTTTTTCGTTTCAGGCATAATGAGTTGTCTCATCTCAGTGATCTTTTGAAAAAATATACTGCCCGCGGAAAACGTATTATTATAGTTACCGAATCTGTGTTCAGTATGGATGGCGACTGTTGTGACATTGATGCAATTATTTCACTTGCCAAATTGTATGATGCGCTGCTCATCGTTGATGAAGCACATGCCACAGGCGTTCTTGGTCCCAATGGTATGGGTCTGGCCTGCGGCAAAGATGTTGATGTGATTATGGGGACCTTTGGTAAAGGGTGTGGGGTTTTTGGCGCCTATGTTGCCTGCTCAGCCAGAATGAAGGAGTACCTGATTAATTTTTGTAACGGCTTTGTCTATACTACTGCTTTGCCGCCAGCTGTTTTAGGAGGTATTAAGGCGGCTCTTGATATTGTGCCAGACCTTGACGCTGAACGAGCCCATCTGATGACACTATCCTCATCTCTAAGGGCTGGGTTGAAAAAGATCGGGGTCTCCACCGGAGAATCAACGACTCAGATCATTCCTGCCATTATCGGTAAAGACACCGAGGCCTTAGAGGCTGAACAATGGCTCTTTAGCCAAGGATATTTCGCAATCTGTATTCGTCATCCTACTGTAGAAAAAGGACAGGCACGCATTCGTCTGGCTTTATCATCATTCCATACAACGACGCAAATTGACGGCCTATTA
>JADGBM010000105.1 GCA_015231515.1 Desulfobulbaceae bacterium | reverse complement strand
GCCGTATGCCATCTGGCTCACTAAAACGGCCAGGCTATATTCTGACAATGGCTTAGATGAACCTGAAAAATCCAAGTGAATTTTGTGCGACGGCTTAGCGGCAGCACGCATCTCTTTCCCCTTGGGCGAGGTAAATACGCAGCCTTTTCTGATCGACGGTGCCCTGCTCGGTCAAAGGCAGGTGAACGGCCAGAATTTGCTGCAACTCTTCCCGGAATCCATCCAGGTTGTCGGTCAAAGCGTAATACATCCACACGCCGCGTCGCTCGCCTTCCACCCAGCCGGCGTTTTTCAGATAGGCAAGATGGCGGGAGATAGTCGATTGCGGAAGTTCCAGCACCGCCATCAGGTCGCAGACGCAGCGTTCTTCGTCAATAAGCAACGCCAGGATGCGAAGCCGAATCGGTTCGGCCAGGGCCTTGAAGAGTTGAGCAATGGTATTCATGTAAGCCTTTTATCCGCATAGGCGGATATTGTCAAGCCAAAAAACAGACACAAATTACGGGGTGACTCCACGACCAAGCGACTGGTAACAGAAGGCCTAGAAAGCGGTGTCGGCGACCAGTCGATGGCAGATATCCTGAAGGAATCCCGTTTGCGAGCGGTAAAAGTATAGGATCATGGCCTATCGACTGACTCGCAAGGCCATTGAGGATATCAGGGCCATTTTTACTGAAGGTGCCCACCAGTTCGGCCTTGATCAAGCAGAGAAGTATCATGACGGATTGGAGCGGGTTTTCATGCTCCTTTCCGACAACCCCGAACTTGCCAGAAGTCGTTTGGAACTTTACCCTCCTGTCTGTGTTTATCCCTATGGCTCTCATCTGATTATCTATCTGGTCGAAGAAAATCGGGACGTCCTGATCGTTCGTGTCAGACACGGACACGAATATTGGATGGATCAAGACCTGTCATGAAGAACCGTACTATTAATCAATGAATGGGATAAGGGTAAAATAGACACCCAGCCCGGCAATCACCACCGCCGCCAATTTGCGCATAATCGAAACCAGTTTTTGACCGGCATGGCTGTGCAGCAGTGCCATGGTGCGGGCGGAAAAGATGCCGCACAACACCAGGGGCAGACAGTGGCCGAGACCGAAGAGAACCAGCATGGCAATTCCAACAAGCCGCTCACTTTGCATGGAGATCATCCCCAGCATCGGGGCGAGAAAACCAAAGGTACAGACCCCGGAAAGAATTCCATAGGCAAGCCCCAGAACAAAAGCACCAATCGCCCCCTGCATTTTGAATCGGGCCATGACATTGCCGGTGGATGAGCATTTCGGAGGCTTAAAGAGGGTCCAGGCCACCCAGAGCAGAAACACACCTACTGCGGCCTGCCACCAGAAACCGACGTCTCCCAGCATTCGACCAGCCGCGGCGCAGATGAATCCGACCGCCATAATGGTCAAAAAGAGACCGGCTGCAAAAATCAAAGCGAAGCGGGCTGCCTGGCGGGGGGAAGGTATTTTTTTCTGGCCCGCCACATAGGCTATGAACAGTGGAATGGAAGCCATGTGACAGGGTGACAGCAAGACGCTGACCATGCCCCAAAGGAAGGAACCCGGCAAGGCCACGGCAGGTCCGGCCCTCAGCCAGTCGGTGATGGTAAGCAGGATGGAGTCGATCATTTGGCCAGCAGCTCCTCAAGTTTGGTTACAATGGCTTCTTTATCAAGAAAGCCCCTGTGGCGATAAACCTCCCGCCCTTCTTTGTCAAAAAAAACCTGGGTCGGAATACTCATGATCTTAAAGGCCTTGGCCTTGCTCTTGTTAGCCTCCTCCCAGACATCGATAAAGATCACCTCGGCCCGGCCCTGGTACTCAACCTTCAGCTCCTCCAAGATCGGCGCCATCATCTTACAGGGGATGCAGGTCTTGGCGCCAAGGTCTACGAGGGTCACCGTGTTTTTTACCGGAATGCCGGGAACGACTTCCTTACCGAATGTTGAATCGTCGGCATTGGAGCAGCCGATAAAAGCAAAAAGCAAAAGTAAGACTAAAGTGGTATTGAAAAATTGTTTCATTGCATGGTGCTCTTGTAAGAGGTTATGAGGTTAAAGGTTAAAGGGAAAAGGGAAAAGGTTAGAGGGTGTCCTGGCAAATGATCAGGATGGGTTCTCGCATGACTATTCCACCTCCCGCAGCCATTCTTCAATTTTGGCGCGGGTGGGCAGGCGGCCGGCGCATTTCACTGTGCCGTTGATAAGCAGGGCCGGGGTCTGCATAACGCCGAAGCGCCCTATCTCGTCCAAATCATGAACCTGGAAAACATCAGCAGCGATGCCCATATCGTTCATAATCTCGATCACCATCGTCTGTAGATTGTTACAGGAAACACAGCCAGGCCCAAGAATGCGGATGACAAGTTCGTCATTTTGGGGCTCGCCGTTCTCCCTGAGTCTGACAATCTCCCTGGCAATCGCCTGTTTATACGAAGCAGCGGCGGTTGTCGGGATATAGTTCTGGCCGGCAATCGCCTCATAGACGTTTTCTACACAACGTTCAAGGGGCAGATCCTGCCAAGCAAGAACCCTGTTCAACGCAACATCAAGTCCCACCAGACCGACCGTTGCGCGGCCGATTTTGAGAATTCTCTGTATTGGTACGTCCATTGTTTACGAGATCCAGCCGAGTACTTCTTTCTTGGTGGGAACTTTGCCAACGCTCTTCACCTGGCCGTCGATGACCACCGCCGGGGTGGAAAAGATGCCGAGTTTGGCGAACTCATTAAAATCAGAGACCTTCTCAACAGTGGCCTCTTTCCCCGCCTCGCCCAGGGCCTCATTGACAATTCGTTCGGCTTCCGTGCATTTAGCACAACCTGGTCCGCATACCTTGATTTCCATATTGATTCCTCCTGTTAGAAAAATGTTCCGAATATCATTCCGGCCGCTGTGGCCATCACCACTACCAGCGCGACAAAAACAACTGTTTTTTTGGTACCTATGACGCTTCTGATTACCAACATGTTGGGCAGGCTTAAAGCTGGCCCGGCCAAGAGCAGAGCGAGTGCAGGCCCCTTGCCCATGCCGTTGCCGATCAGCCCTTGTAGGATCGGCACCTCGGTGAGAGTTGCAAAATACATGAAGGCCCCGGCAAAGGAGGCAAAAAAGTTGGCTGCCAACGAATTGCCGCCCACAGCCCAGCTCACCCACTCCGAGGGAATAAGCCCTTCATTACCGGGTCGACCGAGGAGCAGCCCTGCGACCAGCACGCCAAAGAGCAGGAGCGGCAAGATCTGCTTGGCGAACCCCCATGATTCCCGAAACCACTCGCCGTTTTCGTCTTCGCGGGTGCTGATCAGAAAAGAAAGGCCGACAAACCCCGCCACAAAGGCCAACGTCGGGTGGTTTGAAAAAAGCAGGGCCATAACCACCGCCGGAGTAGCGGCCAGCACAACCTGCCATTTCGGCAGACCGTACCAGGTCATGAGCATCAGGCCGAAGGCTGTGGAAAAGCCACTGGTAATCAGCCATTTATTGACATAAATGGAATTCCACACACCGCTTGCCTGATCGGGCTTACCCCAGTTGACAAAAACCAGAATGCCGATCATGGCGGCGAAATAGAAAATATTTTGCCACAGCGGACGGGTTACTTCCGGCTCAGGCATCAAGGCCTGAGCCGCTGCCTTTTCCTGCTCTTCTTTGCGGAAAAAGAAGGCCATCAGTAGACCAATAATAACGGCAAAGACAATAGCGCCAATCGCCCTGGCAATACCAAGTTCAGGGCCAAGGATGCGGGCAGTAAGGATGATGGCCAGAATATTAATTGCCGGACCGGAGTAAAGAAAGGCGGTAGCCGGCCCAAGTCCGGCGCCCATTCGATAGATACCGGCAAAAAGGGGCAGAATAGTACATGAACAGACGGCCAGAATGGTTCCGGAGATCGAGGCGACCCCATAGGCCAAGACCTTGTTGGCCTTAGCGCCCAGATATTTCAGTACCGAGGCCTGGCTGACAAAGACCGCAATCGCCCCGGCAATGAAAAAGGCCGGCACCAGGCAGAGCAGCACATGCTCTTCCGCATACCATTTAACCAGATGTAAGGCCTCCATGACCGCATTATCGAACCGACTGATACCCACCGGCAGATAATAACAAGCCAGAAAGCCAGCGACAATCCAGGCCAGCGCCCTCCATTCTCTTTTCCACTCCATGATCTTTCCCCCCCCTCAAAAAGAAATTATGCGGCGCAGATCCGCGCTCTGTCCACATGTACAAGCTGAAGGGCAAGATCACGCACCACAGCCTCATCGTTGAGCCATCCCTTCATGTTTTTCAGCAATGTGCCGGCATAGGGTGACCCCTCGCTGCCGTCTGCCAATCGGTAGTTCACCCAGAGGCCGTTCTTCTCGGAATTAACCAGCCCCGCATCCTCAAGCAGCTTCAGATGCTTAGACACCGTTGATTGAGCCAACCCCAGAAGGGCGGTGATCTCACAGACGCAGAGTTCTTTTTTCTCCAGCATTTTGACGATTTTAATTCTGTTGGGGTCGGAAAGGGCCTTCATAACCCGGATAAATGGTTTCATTAAGTTTCTCCTGTTTCGCTATATCGCCACATGACGATATAGCAACATTATAACTACCGGAATTGAATGGATTGTGGTTGGGTCGGAAGGGGGCTGCATGGCGTCGCGGCGCGGATGAAAAATGACTCGTAACACATCCGGGTGGTCAATCTTGTCGTAGGTGAGTGTCTGCATAAGGATAATACCCGTGGTTTACGTGCTCCCGATTAAGCGGTCTTCATTTAAAGTCTCAAACTGAGTTGTATTATACCCCTAAATGGGGCAAATAACTATGAGTAGACCGTCTCTGAAATTTGTTAAAATCGGATTCTACCTTGTAATTAGCTGATATGAAAGGTATATTTTTTCTCCTGGTCTGGTCTGTTCAGGGCTTGAGGTACAATTATTGCTTGATGAAGACCACAGAAATTTGTTTAAAAAATTTTGTTTTGCCAATTGTAAAAACGTATTTTTAATGAGACGGCCTACCCTGAGAAATCAAAAGGAGATTGTTACATGCGAGTTGTGAGATGTAAAAAAACGAAAAATTTACTGTTATTTCTGACCCTTCTGGGTGGTGTTTTTTTGTTTCAAATCTAGCTTACGCCCAGCATGACCTGTGGTCTACGGAAATGATTTATTCCAATATCAGTTACGGGAGTGTTGGCCAGACAGATTATACGATTGAGCAGGCATCATTTAACGATTTTTACCAAAAGAATCCGACCATAAATGATATTGGTGACCTGGCCTGGCAAGGGCGACCAGATACTGTGGAAAATGATTATGAGATTTTTATTCGCCCTGCGGGTTCGGCAATTGCTACCCAAATAACCGACAACTCATATCAAGATACCAATCCGCGCTTAAATGACCTGGGCGATGTTGTCTGGGAAGGCTTAAACGGCGATTATGAGATTTTCTTATATTCTGGAGGGATAACAACTCAATTAACAGATAACGATCGACCCGATTTTTACCCCCAGATCAGCAATACAGGTGATATTAGCTGGATGGGGCGGGACGGTATCGAAGATGATTGGGAAATATTCAAGTTTTCTCCAGCTACACCTGATGTAATTTATCAAATTACTGATAATGACACAGATGACCAGCATCCGCGGATTAATGCTAACGGTGACATAGTTTGGTTGGCCTTTGGCAGCGAGATAGGAATTTATACTTTTGAAGCTGCCACCCAGCAGATTAGTAAGCTCAGTGATGCTACGTATGGAGGCGGACATTATGATTCCCTGCCAACAATTAATGATCAAGGAAAGATTACCTGGTACGGCTGGGATGGCAGCGGTTTTGAAATCTTCTTAGCGTCCCCCCCGGGCGCTGTTCATGATGATGTTTTCTTTGAGCCTCAGACCTTGAACCTGAAAAGCCGAGGCCAGGGATTTACAACATATATCAACTTTAAGGGGGGACTCCCGGAGATTCTTGCTAGTGAAATTGATACCGAAACTGTCCGCATTACTATGGTTGGTGGTGAGAGTTTAACCGAACGAATTGCCCCCCTGCCTTCAAGTGATTTCGAGATTGTTGATTTTGACAATGATGGGGTTTTAGAAATGAAGGTGAAGTTTGACCGGCAAGCTGTTATAGCGGCAGTGAAACCCCTTGGTAGCGGCATGGTGGATATATCCATTGGCGGTAAGTTACTGAGTGGCGCGACGTTTACCGGTGTAAATACTATCAAAGTTATTGACAGTAAAGAGTCCAAAGTAAATAAGTCTAAGGCTAAAATTAGTAAAATCTCTAAAATCTCTAAAGTACAAAAAGCCAACAACGGAAAACAGCTTGGTAAGAACAAAAAATAATTTTTAAGGTACAATTCTTTTTTAAAACCGGATGTGTGTTTTACATCCGGTTTTTTTTGTTAAATTAACAGAAGGCAAAAATTCTAAGCACCGGAACATGATTAGTGTTGATACTCCTCTTATAGATTCAGCCGTACTGGTTCCCATTTACAGAGACAGCGGTGGTAAATTACGACTGGTTCTTATTCGCAGAAGCAGTGGTGGAATTCATGGCGGCCAACTTGCTTTTCCGGGCGGTAAACATGAGCCAGACGACCAGATCATGCTTTTAACTGCCTTGAGGGAGACCCGGGAAGAGATCGGTCTTCATGCTGAGCGGGTTGCTGTTCTCGCGGAACTTCCTCCGGTGGAAACCAAGGCAACTGGCTTTCGAATCTATCCATTTCTGGGGGTTATAGTCCCGCAAAAATGGGTTGTTGACGAACGTGAGGTGGCTGATGTTCTTGATATCGATCTGGAGGCTCTAGCCGATCCTTCGATGTACGGAGAAGAGATGGTGCGTTACGATGCTTGGCCCTGCCCTCGGCGCATAGCCTTTTACAGAGTCGGTACTCTCAAACTCTGGGGTGCATCGTTTCGAATTCTGCAACAACTGATGCCCCGCATCCTTGCTCAAGAGTGGCAGGTTTAGCTCATGGTTTTGTATGCCTCAATCGGTTGTTGCCTACGGAATTTACGAACCCTGATAATTATGGCTCAGATAGAACTCACATTTCTGGCAATTGGCCAGTTTCTGGGCATGGGAACCCTGCACCTTGCCGCCGCAAAGTGTCCCTGCAATCGCAGCGCAATTCTTCCCTTGATCCGGGTAGGCGGGGCACACACCAAGTACGGCGGCATTTTTGCCGCCTTGTTCACGACCGCATTGCTTAAATTCCCAGCAATTAACAGGGGTGTCATTCAACATTGTTGGTGCCACCAGGACTCTCTTATTCTGAGCCGAGGCTGTCTGGAGGGCCGTCTCATTGCCGCCAACCATGCTTTTAAGGTCTGCCACGATTTCGGCGAGTTTCTCCGCATGGGACTGCATTTCGAGCGATGTCCTGAAATATTTATCGGCATTAGCGGCACTATCCATAGTAATTGCTTCAATCTCGGCGATGGAGGTGTTTATTTGCGAAACTCCTTTGGCCTGTTCATTGGAGGCGTTGTTAATCTCATCTAAAATAATGCCTGAATCCGCAATCCCTTTGGACACCTTATCAAAAGCATCCGACGTCTTGGAGACCATGGCTCTACCGGATTCAACCTGAGAAACCGTACCCTCTATGAGTTGTGCTGTGTTCTTGGCCGCCTCTGCCGCTCGCATGGCGAGGTTTCGGACCTCGTCGGCAACAACGGCAAAGCCGGCGCCGGCCTCTCCAGCCCTGGCCGCCTCAACTGCGGCATTTAAGGCGAGCAGATTGGTTTGAAAGGCAATCTCGTCAATGGTCTTGACGATCTTAGCCGTATGTGAACTGGCCTCTGAAATTCCCTGCATGGAGCCGGTTAGGTCGTGCATATACTGACTGGTCAGTTTCAACTGGGCGTTAGTTTCCCTCATTGTTTCGGCGGCCTTCCCGGCATTGGCGGCATTCTGCCGACTCATCGAGGAGATCTCTTCAACCGTGGCGGAGGTCTCTTCCAGACCAGAGGCCTGGGTTGAGGCGTCTTCCGCCAGTTTCTGACCGGCCTCGGTAAAAAAATCAACAACGCCGTCAATCGCAAGCGAGGCGAATGTTAGATTTTCAGTATAACGCAATATGGGCTTGGTGATGTTCCTGCTGAGAAACCAGCCAAGCAATATAGACAGGACTGTGCCAGCCAAGACTATCGTCATAACGGTAATCTTGGCGGTTTGGCTGCTTTTTTCTCCACTGGTCAGAGCCTTGCCGACATCATCATGGACCAGGACACGCATCGCTTCCATCAGTTGGTTTGTACTGTGCGTGGAGGCAGAAATATGGTCAATGTCAAAACGATGTAGTTGATTATAGGAGGCAAGGGAGGCAGTAATCGGCGCCATAAAGCCATTGACAACAAACTGTATGCTGTCAATGCTGGGTATAACTTCGGCAATATAGACATCCTTGGCAAGCTCCGGCTCTTCAATTTCAAAGAACTCGGCGATATTCTCGACTGCGGAGAGCACGTTTCCGAGGTCTGCCAGGATTTTGTCTCTTGCCCCAATTAAATCAGGGTTGGTTAATTCCAGCTCAGTGAGCCATTTTCCGAATTCAAGGCTTGCCACCTCTGTGGAAACGGTGTCAATTTTACTTCCCTCAAGGACCGACTTGCTTACATCGGCTGTCCAGGCCTTATAGGTGCCAAAATAACGCTCGGCGTTCATCGCCAGGGTTTGCGGATAATCAATGCCCAACGCGTCGTTTTTTTTGCTGAGGTCAAGCACAGTATTAATGTCAGTGACCCATTCCTGCCAGGCATTCATGAATTTCTCCCACTCCTGTTTGACAGTTGGGGTGACGGATAGTGCGGCAAACTCGCCAATATGTTTTTTGGCCTCTGCAAGAGAGTCTTCGATGACCTTGTATTGGACGATACGATCTTTGGCAGTTCGTTCAGGGTTCAAAATAATCTGCACTGCAATGGCCGCTTTGGCCTGCTTTGCTGCAAGTTCCGACAAATGGGTATTTGCCGGAACTTGGATTGAACCAAGCTTATGGAGCTTCAATGAGATGGTGGAAGTGCTGTGCCAGCCGACTGCACCGACAATAATACTGATGATGGTGCAGAATAAAAACCCGCTAAGGATTTTGACCTGTAGTGAAATTTTCTTTGCCATAACCTTCCACGCAGTAGATTGTTGATCAAATGAACAAAAAAACGTTACTATTCAGTGTAAAGGCACTTCGCGGTCTTCGTGTCCTTTGTGTTAAAAATAGCTTAGTTTTTGTAGTTTTCCCTACTCAAAAAATTTCTTGCCGTCTCCCATGAAGAAATCAATAATTTTCTGAACCTCCGGGGCCGGGTCACCGATGGTGATCAAGGCCAGCGGTCGCTGAATCGAATCGGTTTGGATTACCTTTGCATCACCAGGATTCTGCTTGAAGAATCCCTCGCTTACCGCACCAATTGCCCCTTTGTCCTTGCTGACCTCATTGATCTCCAGACGGGTGCTTTTGACCTCCAGTTTATCGGCGGCATAAGGGGCCTTTTTCATGACCTTTTCCTGAAAAACCTCCCGCGTCGCGCTGCCGGCATGGCTGGTGACTACCTTGACCGGCAGGTCTGGGCCGCCGACCTCCTTCCCGTTGGTCACCTTGCCGGTGCTAAGGTCGGCAAGCTGCTCAAAAGTTAAAGAGGTCACCGGGTTGTCCTTGTGAACGATGGGTACAATGACATCCTTGGCTATTTCATGAAACATGATGTTGTCTGGGATTACAGGATCCGGATCACCAGCCTTGGCGGCTTCTTTTTTGGCTGATTTAATACTTGAGTCAAGCGAGCTTGACGAGGCCGCCACATTTGTTTTGCCGCCGAGCAGGGCCAACATGCCCTTGCCGGTGCCGACCCCTAGAACTTTTACCTGGATACCTGTCGCTTTTTCCAGGGCCTCGGCGCCAGGCTCCAGAAAACGCTTCTGACAGGTGGTTGAACCCCAGACCTTTACTTCCTGGGCCGAGGCAATAGACGATACCAAAAACATGCCAGCCAGGGCCGTGAACAAGATACCTCGAAATGTACGCATTACTTCCTCCTTTTAAATGTAGTTTGAAAAAAAATCATTTTCACAATTGTGCGCAGGTTCATTTGTAAAAGTCAAAAAAAAAATACAGTGGCAGGTAAAAAAATTTTACCAGCCTTAATTCACAAGCCCAAGCAAAATGTGATGGCCAATACATGAAAAATTTCTTTTG
>JADGBM010000104.1 GCA_015231515.1 Desulfobulbaceae bacterium | reverse complement strand
CCCCCATTGAGAACCATCGCCAAGCAAACGAATAAACTGATCACGATCATCAGGCGTGGTGATAAGCAGGATCTCACGGATACCAGACAGCATCAAAATGGCCAACGGGTAATAGATCATTGGCTTATCATAAACCGGCATCAACTGCTTACTCACCGACCTGGTCAACGGATACAGTCTGGTTCCCGAACCTCCGGCCAAAATTATTCCTTTCATGTAAACACCCTTTTCATAAGTAATCACGTGTTGTTTCCCTTGCAGAAAACTGTTCTCTATGCTTTAAAATAGCTGACATTTAATAATATGCAAATTCACGATTAATTTCCATTCTTATATACTCAAAACATGACCACACTTAAAAACGATCAAAGTAAAGATACTGGTCTCGCTATCACCTTAATTTTTCTGCTAATTTGCTGGATCACTAAGAATTACAATTTTGTTCCTGCTGCCATCGCTACTTTGATTCTTACAATGACGATCCCTCAGGTTTTCACCTACCCAGCTCGTTTCTGGTTTGGATTATCTCACTATATGGGGGAATTTGTCTCTAAAATTCTTTTGACCATCGTGTTCTTCATACTGGTAATCCCGATGGGTTTTTTTCGAAAACTATCTGGCAAGGACCCAATGAATCTAAAAAAATGGCGTTCTGGAAGCGATTCTGTATTTATTACCCGAGACTCAAAGGTCACCGCCACAGACCTGGAGAAACCTTTTTGAATTGGTTGATTGGTTAACTGGTTGATTGATTGATTGGTTGGTTGAAGAGGCGATCTGCCGTGCAGCAGGCAACTTCCCCCCACCCTAACCCTCCCCCGCGTGGGAGAGGGGACTTGGTTCAGTGGTGTTAGCAAGTATGAGTAACTTGTAGGTTGGGTAGAGCCCTGCGAAACCCAACAAATTTTGAGGATGAATAGGTAAAAAAATATTGCGCACTACCGACATACAAACCAAAACAGTCCGTGTGTTTTCGTGTGGTTTCGTGGCAAAAAAACAGTTACCAATAGCGTCTGTGTGGGTCCGTGGCAAAAAAAACAGTTTGCAGTTACAATAACACTTAATTCAAGGACATAAAAATGGATTTCTTAAAAGATCTCTGGGAGTTCATGAAAGTCAGAAAAAAATTCTGGCTGCTTCCAATAATCATCGTCTTACTCACCTTTGGCGCACTCATTGTTTTCACGAGCGGTTCTGCCATAGCACCCTTTGTATACACCCTGTTCTAGGCCACTAAATGTCGATATCAATTCTTGGCATCTCTGCCTACTATCACGACAGCGCTGCCGTTTTGCTACAAGATGGCGAAATTATTGCTGCTGTCCATGAGGAGCGGTTTACCCGCAAAAAGCATGATCAGAGTTTCCCGACCAACGCGGTTACCTACGTACTCAAAGAGGCAGGACTCAAGGTGTCAGAGCTTGATGCCATCGCCTTTTACGATAAGCCCCTTCTGAAATTTGAAAGACTGCTCGAAACCTACCATGCCTTTGCGCCCTCCGGGCTCAAATCATTTCTATCGGCAATGCCTGTCTGGATAAAAGAAAAACTGTTCATGAAGAAAATGCTCTGGGACGAACTTGCAGAAATTGAAGGCGGGTCAGTAAAGCCAAGGCCAGCGCTTCTCTTCCCTGAGCACCATCTCTCTCACGCCGCCAGCGCCTTTTACCCATCACCGTTTGATGAAGCAGCAATCTTAACCATTGATGGTGTCGGCGAATGGGCGACAACTACAATATGCCATGGCAAAGGCAAAGAGATCACAATTCTTAAAGAACTTCCCTTTCCTCACTCGCTTGGCCTGCTCTACTCGGCATTCACCTACTACCTTGGGTTCAAGGTAAACAGCGGCGAGTACAAACTTATGGGACTGGCTCCTTATGGCAACCAGGAAGGCACACAAGTTCAGCGATTCAAAGAATTAATAATTAACAATCTTATCGATATTCGGGAAGACGGCAGCATCTTGCTAGACATGGACTATTTTGACTATGCCACGGGATTAAAAATGTGCCATAACGACAAATGGCACAAACTGTTTGGCCTACCTAAGCGCGAATCCGAATCTGAGTTTTCTCAAGATTATATGGATATGGCCATGGCCATCCAGCTGGTTACCGAAGAAATTGTCATACAACTCGCCAAAACTGCACTTTCGCTCACCGGCAGCAATAATCTGGTCATGGCTGGCGGTGTCGCTTTAAACTGCGTGGCCAACGGCAAACTCCTGCGGGAGAAAATCTGCAATCTTTGGATACAGCCTGCCGCAGGTGATGCAGGAGGCGCACTCGGGGCTGCCTATGCCGCCCACCACATCTGGAAGGGCCAGGCACGCACGGCAAATAAGGATGGAAGTGATAAAATGAAGGGCAGCTATCTGGGCCCTGAGTTTTCGGAAATTGATGCCGCTCGACTTTGCCGAAAGTACAGCGCTAAAAGCACCTATTTTGATGACTTTTATCAACTGGCCCAAAAGACAGCAAAGCTACTTGCCGATGGTCAAATTGTCGGCTGGTGCCAAGGGCGTCTTGAGTGGGGGCCACGCTCTCTTGGAGGCAGAAGTATCTTGGGCGACCCGCGTCACCCAGAGATGCAAAAACGTCTTAATCTGAAAATCAAATATCGTGAAGGTTTTAGACCCTTTGCGCCTTCAGTTCTTGCTGAAGATGCCAGTGACTATTTTAAAATTGAAGGCAGCTCCCCCTACATGCTCCTGGTTGCACCTGTTAACGAAGACCGCCGTAAAGAGACCCCGGCAGATTATGACAGCAAAGAGATGTATGAACGTTTGTACCATTTACGATCTGATATTCCAGCCATCACCCATGTTGATTTTTCGGCTCGCATCCAAACAGTGCACAAAGAGACCAACCCGCGTTACTGGCATCTGATCAACGCCTTTAAAGAACAAACAGGGTACGGACTAGTTGTAAACACCAGTTTCAATGTGCGCGGCGAACCCATCGTCTGCACCCCGGAAGATGCCTATCAATGCTTCATGCGCACGGAAATGGATCATCTGGTAGTCGGCAACTATCTCTTCAGCAAAACTGAGCAACCCAAGTGGCAGGAAAAAGATAACTGGCGCGATAAATACGAACTTGATTAGGTTTGGAGATCAGTTGATTGGTTGATTTGGTTTACTGGTTTAGTGGTTCAATAAGATGATTATAAAATCCCCCTCAATCCCCCTTTTCAAAGGGGGAAGCTAATGATACCCACTTTGTAAAGGGGGAAGCTAATGATCCCCCACTTTGTAAAGGGGGGCCAGGGGGGATTTCCTGCTACGCTCTGGCATAAAGATGTTAGCAAGGATTGCCCCGCCATTATTCTTACGATACACTGAACAGGTACGAATGCATCACAAAAGAGGTGCTCACATGCAAACAGTTACCACATCAACACACACGCTAATCTGCGGCTGTGGAATCCTTGGTCTGACAGTCGCCAGAGAACTGGTTTCTCGCGGCTATGAAGATATTGTTATTCTTGAAAAAGAATCTTCTGTCGGCAAACACGCCTCAGGCAGGAACAGCGGCATACTTCATGCCGGCATCTATTACACTCCGGAAACAGCCAAAGCCAAACACTGTCTTGATGGTAATTTCCGTATGCGCAAATACTGCGAAGAACACGACCTGCCACTTTTCAAATCAGGGAAAGTTGTAGTCACAACCTCAGTCGACCAGCATGAGGCTTTGCATGAACTCCACAAACGGGCCCAACAAAATGGCGCCAAGGTTGAACTAATCGATAAAAAGCAACTCGCAGAGATAGAGCCAAATGCCAAGACCACAGACCAAGCCCTCTTCTCCCACTACACCGCAACAGTGGACCCGAAGAAAATATTGGCTTGTTTAGAGAATGAACTGATCAGTTCAGGTAAGATAAAGATACTTTTCAACACTGCCTACCAAAATACAAATACAAGAAACGAAGCTATTACCAGCCAAGGTACCATTTCTTATAAACAGTTGATCAATGTTGCCGGATCATACAGCGACAAGGTCGCCCATACCTTCGGAATCGGCTTAAACTATAAACTGATCCCATTTAAAGGTGTTTACCGCCAGCTAAAACCACACAAACGATCAATGGTGAATGGCAACATATACCCCGTACCCAATATAAAAAATCCATTTCTCGGCGTTCATTTCAGTAAAAGTGTCACCGGAGACGTTTATCTGGGGCCTACAGCCATTCCAGCTTTTGGAAGGGAAAACTATGGGATACTCAAGGGTCTCGACAGTGAAAGCTTTGAAATTATGCTGCGGGACCTGGCTCTTTTCTTCCAAAACAAAAAATTCAGGGCCATCGCTCTGGAAGAACCAAAGAAATATATTTTCAAATATTTCTTTAACGACGCTAAAAAGTTAGTCAAAGAGCTCTCTCCTGAGGACATCATGCAATGCCCAAAAGTCGGCATACGCCCTCAACTGATAAACCTTGACACTAAAGAACTGGTCATGGATTTTCTCATTGAAAAAGGCGAAAACAGCCTTCACGTTCTCAACTCTATCTCGCCAGCCTTTACCAGTTCCATGTCATTTGCAAAACTCATTGCCGATCGACTTGAGGATTAATCAACAAAGCCCCACAAACAAAACCAATTTTCCGTGTTTTCCAGTGTGGTTTCGTGGCAAATAAGAAACGAATGATCAGGAGAATTTCCGACAGACAAAGACTGATTGGATTAACCCGCCAAATCCACTATGGCAATAAATGCTCACATCAAAATAGTCGTTTAATTCATCAACAAAATCAGTACCAAATTCATAGAAAACCAGGTAATCGTTTTTCCCCTCACCATAATCCCCATGATATGAGCGTGATTTATGATGAACAACTTGCCCATTTGCATCAATTGCAGCACGAACAACTGTTTTTCTGTCATCCAAAAACGGTACTGTAAAAACAAAGGTGCCATCATCTTTCAGAACCCGTGTAATCTCCTCAAATGCTTTCGGATAATTCGGCACATGCTCAAGCACATCAGAAGTCACCACAACATCGAAAAATCCATCCTCATAGCTCAATGCCATTAAATCTTCTGATGGTGTAGCCGGATCAGTCGAACCATACTCCGAATAAAAAAGCCCTGGGCATTTAGTTAAATACGTATGCAGAATTCCGCAATTATTTATTTCGGCAATTTTCATATCCTGCAGGTCTTGCGAGGCTACAAAATCCTTCACAAACTGAAAATTACGAGCAAATTTCAGATTAACTACCTCAAGCAACGCTTTGCCCATGTTTATATTGCGAATCGTTGCTCCACATTTTTTACAACTACACCCTTCCCTGTAATTAAAATATCTGCGCTGCAGCACAGATATTCCCCAATCAGCAGCTAAATCATCGCAAATTGCCTCAGAGACATAGCTTGGCACAAACACCTCCCCGCACACTGAGCAAAGATGTTCAAAGCCAAACAGAGTAATACAATTTTTCCTCTTCTCGTCATACATTGAATGACACCTGATCCATTGTGTAAATTTTCGTTAAGGAACACAATCAAAATAACTTTACCTTTATGTGTATAGCCTTTAACTTAAGGAGATGCTGAATTACATAAAAAAATTATTCTCTTATAAAAAAACCATCTCTCTAGCCGTTTTATACGTAGAGTATGATGCTGAAAACAATACCACCACGCATAACATCTTCGCAACTCTCACATCCTACCTGGGCACTATTAAAAACTGCAAAATCACCTATTTCAGAGTTGACAATAAACATGAAGGCGGCGGGATTAAGCAAGTTAACGCAAATACTTACACGGTCGGGGGCGACAATACCTTCAGGGAATTTTCCGGCTGGCAAAAAGGTCTTGAGGCACTAAACAAACTCAAAATCCCCTGTGACGTTGTCTTAATAACCAATGAGATGTTCCTGAAGCCAGGCCCATCTTTTTTACAGGATTACTCAAGCGCAGAAATCCTCCAGCACTCCGTAGACGACAAAAAAGTTATCGGCCGCATCGATTGTGCCCAGAAGCAGTTCCGGCTTTTTGGTTATGATGTTTCATCCTGGATTTGCACCAACTGTTTTTTTGTCCCCAAACATGCCCTGGACAGTTTAACTAACTTCGTATTGCTTGGTGAAAATATTTCATCAATATTAAAAGATAGTTATGCCCAGGAACATGTACTTGCCTCTCTGGAAATTACATCCCCAGGCCCTTTCAAAATCAACATACCACTACCGCCTGGCCCTGTAGACCTACGAATAAAGCCAGACAAGTTTTTTCTTTCCTCGAGCGGGGTACCATATAGTTTTATTTGCAAATCCTTAAACCTCAATAACCAACCATTTCCAGATGCCAAAATCATAAGAGGTATAAATGAATTTGAGGGGGAGAATTGGGTTGGTCAAGCTGCGGTCCTTGAAACACCTGAAACAACCGCACCTGAAAACAGTCTTTTACTGGAGGGCTTCATTCCCCTTGAAATTTTTAAAAATAAATACGAGAATCAACTTGCAATAACAATCTATAACGACTCTTGCCTTTATCAAAAAAATGCGCAGATTAATAGCGCATATAAACGATGGCTGATTGAGTGGTTAACGGAAAGATGGCACAGTAAATTTGAAATCAGCCAAAACACCTGGGATATCTTCAAGACTAAATCAGCAGCAATACTAAATGAATCGCTACTTACTGCAAAATTAGCTGAATTAGGCTATAAACCTGATTCATATGGAGACAAGCAGTATTACTAACTTTACCCCTATGATTTGTGACTAAAACAGAGGTCGATAATGCAATTATCAATAAAACCAACTAAGATTGACGCCGTAAAAATTATTGAACCTGAGGTGTTTCAAGATGACCGAGGCTTTTTCATGGAGGTCTTTCGGGCAGATCAATTTAAAGAGCTTGGCTTACCCGAAAAGTTCGTTCAACTTAACCACTCAGGCTCTGAAAGGAATGTAGTTCGAGGCTTGCACTTCCAATGGGAACCTCCTATGGGCAAATTGATGCGAGTAACCAGAGGAACAGCTTTTCTCGTTGCTGTAGATATTCGAAAAGGCTCCCCAACTCTTGGCCAATGGGTTGGAGTTGAAGCCTCTGCTGAAAACCGCCTGCAGTTTTGGGCCCCGGCCTCATTTGCCAGAGGTTTTTGCGTCCTTTCGGAGTTTGCAGAAATTCAGTACATGACAACCGGAACCTACAACGGCAAATGCGAATCCGGCATATTATGGAATGATCCTGAAATTGGCATTGAATGGCCAGTGACAACGCCAATTCTCTCAGGCAAAGACACCAAGGCCCAAACCTTGGCTGAATGGCTCAAGACAGAAGATTCAAATAACTTTAAATACGACAAATAAATAATACATTTATGCCGACCTCCTTAAACTCCTTTTTTGTCCGTGTGAGTCTGTGTGGGTCTGTGGCAAATACAAGCAGTTAAGTAGTAGGGTGCAATACAGTTACTAATTCACAATTAACTTTGTTTAGAAGAAAACAACGAAAAAGGAACCTGTCATGAAAATACTTATCGCTGGCGGCGCCGGCTATATTGGCTCGATGCTCACCCCGAAACTTTTAGATCGCGGCTACGATGTCGACATTCTTGACCTACTCTGGTTTGGTAACCATCTGCCCAAACAAGCCAACATCATTCAAAAGAACATTTTTGATGTAACAGAAGACGACCTGAAAGGGTATGATCAGGTCATCTTTCTAGCAGGTCTATCAAATGATCCAATGGCTGAATTCTCTCCGGCCCAAAACTTTATCGATAATGCTTCCTCACCTTCATACTTGGCATATATCGCCAAAAGGGCCGGGGTAAAACGTTATATATATGGCAGTTCCTGTTCGGTCTATGGCTACACTGTCGATGAACTGTTTGATGAAACCAGACCGACCATTTCCAATTACCCTTATGGTATTTCTAAACTTCAGGGCGAGTTCGGCGCCCTCAAACAAAGTGATGATAAATTCTCAGTGATTGCACTGCGCCAGGGGACAGTCTGTGGGTACAGCCCTAGGATGCGCCTGGATCTAGTTATTAACACCATGTTCAAATTTGCTATGACAGAGGGTACACTCACGGTAAACAACCCCGCTATCTGGCGACCAATTCTTGACATTCGTGATGCAGTTACCGCTTATGTCCGCGCCATAGAGGCCCATGAAGATATCTCAGGAATCTTCAATGTTGCATCAGGAAACTACACCGTTGGTGAGATTGGAGACTCAGTACAGGAAGGCTTAAAACAATTCCTCAACGTATCAACGAAAGTAACTATTAATCACGTTCAGGATTTCAGGAACTACAAAGTCAGTATTAAAAAAGCAAACGAAGTAATTAGCTTTAAGCCCCGTTATTCAATTTTAGATACTGTGAAAAGCCTTGCAGATAACCTAGAAAAATTCAAAGATTTTGACAACCAGGTGTACTATAACATTCGCACATTCAAAGCCATGAACCATGAGTAGCGCACTTAATAATTTGTCGATTAGTTGAGTGGAGATTGGTTAAATAACAGAAAGCTTGCCTTTAAATTTTATCCACTGAGTCGACAGAAGAGGTTCGAGTGTTTCTCTACTTACACGGCTAGCAAGTTAGCATGGACGATATGTGTGATATGATATCGTCCCTTGAGTCTTTTGAGATGTTAATGCATACTCCGAGTATACATCTTAAAGAGGAGGTTACAATGAAAGCTACGGTGGTTGATCTAAGATATAAAATGAATGATGTGCTCAAAGCTTTGGACAGGAATGAGAAAGTGACCATCTTCTATCGTGGGAAAGTCAAAGGGATTTTGGTCCCAACTGAAGAGAAGAAACATCTTAAGATTGAAAAACATCCATTTTTCGGAATGTTATCACAAGATACGACGCAATCTGTGGCAGATATAATGAGAGAACTGAGAAGGCCTCGATACGATGATATTTGACACAGATATTTTTATCTGGGCCCAGCGAGGTAACGAAAAGGCAGCCAAACTATTTGAAAAAGAAGAAGAAAAATACCTGTCAGTCCAGACTTACATGGAGTTGTTACAGAATGCCAAAAAAATAAAACACAGCATAAATACACAAAAAATTTCCTAACTGATTTTGGCTTTATTGTGCTACCTCTAACTGAAAATATTGGCCATCGTGCTTCAATCTACGTTGAGGAGTATACCTTGTCATCAAGCCTTAGATCTGGTGATGCCATCATAGCCGCCACAGCAGTCGAAAACAATATGCCCCTCGCCTCAGGCAACGTAAAACATTTCAGAGCAATAAAAGAACTACAACTTAAAGCATTTAAGCCTTGAACGTAGGAAAAGTTACTGAAAATGAAATAAACGGTTAATTGGTTGATTGTTTAATTGGTTGATTGGTTAACTTGTTGATTTGTTAACTTGGTGGGTTGACTGGTCGCAAAAGTTGGTAGGTTGGGTTGAGGAACGAAACCCAACATCTCCTAACCTTGTAAACGCCACCAAGTTCCGTTTTACACAACATATAGCATAGGTGCCGGAAAGAAATATCGGGCAAGAATAAGCCTATATTTGTTGGGTTTCGCAGAACTCAACCCAACCTACACTCTGAAAATGAAATAAACGGTTAATTGGTTGATTGGTATATTCGATGATTAGTTTGAGAAAATAGTTCCATGCCACCACTAAAAAACAATAAGTTTTCCGTGTGGTTTCGTGGCTAATAAAAAAGGTTAATTGGTTATTTTGTTGATTGGTTGATTGGTCAGTTGGTAGGTTGGGTTGAGGAACGAAACCCAACACTCTAAAAACAATAAATTTTCCGTGTGGTTCCGTGGCAAAAAAAAGCAGTAAGCAGTTTAAACAAAGTCGTCTGTGGTTAAACTTGATTGAAGGATAGAATATGAAAATAGCTGTTATTGGCGCCAACGGCCAACTTGGCATTGATGTTTGTCAGGCATTTAAAAATAATAATGACGAAGTTATCAAGCTGAATCATGACATTTTCGACATTACTGACTCGAAAGCCGTCACCGAAAAGCTACATACCATTCACCCCGACCTCGTAATCAACACCGCCGCCATGCATAATGTGGAGGCCTGTGAAGAAAACCCTGCACAAGCATTTGCCGTTAACGGCATAGGAGCCAGAAACCTGGCCATAGCCTCGAAAACCATGGGCTTCACACTTTTTCACATCAGTACCGATTACGTTTTTGATGGCAATAAAAATTCTCCTTACCTGGAGTCCGACAGTCCCCG
>JADGBM010000103.1 GCA_015231515.1 Desulfobulbaceae bacterium | reverse complement strand
GCGGTCCATAAATGATTCAGACATCAGCCTTTCCGGCGACACATAGAGAAGATCAAGGCTGCCACCATGGAGCCGGGCCAAAACCTGGCGCGACTCGTCTCCGGACATGGAGGAGTTATAATAGGCGGCTCGCACCCCGTTAACGGTCAGAGCATCCACCTGATCCTTCATCAGCGAAATCAAAGGCGAAACCACAATAGCCACCCCAGGCCGGTGCAGGGCGGGCAATTGATAGCACAGGGATTTGCCGCCACCGGTAGGCATCAATACGAAGAGGTCATTGCCTGCAATTATCTCCTCAATAATCTCTTCCTGATATGGTCGGAAGGAGGAATAACCGAAGATCGATTTCAGGGTTTCAATGGGTTTCATAGGCTGGGTTGTTGTTGTGGACATAGAATATACAGAATTATACAGTTTTTAAAATTATTCGTTTTTAGTGAAGACAAACGCCATCGACTTCCTGCTGGTCAGGAACCGAGGTACAAAGGCAGCCAAACGATTTCTGGCCAAGGCCATCAATAAAAATGGAAGTGTCTATCGTTGCATCTATTGATATCTGACCAGTGCTGCCAGCTTTTGCGCCAGTTCGGGGCTAAGTTTATTAAGAACGGTAATTTGCTGTTCGTAGCCACGTATGTCTTCGAGGTAGTAACAGACCAGACCAAGACCGAAATGAGCTTTGCTGAAATTAGGGGTTAGTTCAATAATCTTCAGGATAGTTGATTTGGCACTTTTCAGGTTTCCTTTGCCGAAATAGGCCGCTGCCAGCTTGTAGAGGAGGTTGGGGCTTCTGGGTCTCAGTAGTAGAGCTTTTTTCAACACACTAACAGCTTCGTCATATTGTTTGAGTTTAATATGGGTATGGCTGAGCAAATTCAGAAAAGCTGGCTCTTCGCTCTGACTTTCAGAGGCCTTATTCAGGGCCGCCAGGGCATCATCCCAGTGACCTAGACGGCCCTTGCAAAAGGCGATATCATACCAATAGGAATGTTTTTCAGGTTCCTCTTCAAGGGCCTTTTTAAAAAACGAAAGAACCGTTTGATATTCATCACATGAAAGTTCTGCCAAGGCAATCTCTCTTGATTAAAATCTATCCTTAAAATAGGGCGAGAGCACCTCCGGGAGAGTAAAGCTTCCATCGGCTTGCTGATAGTTCTCAAGAATAGCTGCCAGGGTTCGGCCCACGGCAAGTCCGCTGCCGTTCAGGGTATGTACCAAGGCGCTTTTGTTGCTGCCCTCGGGACGGTATCGGATTCCGCCGCGTCGGGCCTGAAAGTTTGCGAAATTACTACAGGAAGAGATTTCGCGATAGGTGTTTTGAGCGGGCATCCAGACCTCGATGTCATAGGTCTTACAGGCCGAGAAACCGAGATCACCACTACACAAAGTCACGACCCTATAGGGGAGTTTGAGAAGTTGCAGTACCTCTTCAGCATCGGCAAGTAGCGAATCAAGCTCCTGCTCGGAGGTTTCTGGGGTGGTGAATTTTACTAATTCGACTTTGTCGAACTGATGTTGGCGGATCATACCTCGTGTGTCTTTGCCGTAGGAGCCAGCCTCGGATCGAAAGCAAGGTGTGTATGCGGTATACTTAATGGGCAGATCTTTGAATGATAAGGTCTCGTCGCGATGAAGATTCGTTACCGGCACTTCGGCGGTGGGGATCAGATATAGATCCCAGTTTTCAGTTTTGAAAAGGTCTTCTTTGAATTTAGGAAGCTGCCCGGTGGCGGTCATTGTAGCAGTGTTAACCAGAAAGGGGGGCAGAATCTCCTGATAGCCGTGTTTTTGGGTATGCAGATCAAGCATGAAGTTGATTAATGCCCGCTCAAGACGTGAGCCAAGCCCCTTGAGTACTGAAAATCTGGCCCCTGAAATTTTGGCAGCGCGGTCAAAATCAATGATATCTTAAAACGCACCGATCTTCCAGTGAGGTTTAGGTGTAAATGAAAATTCGGGAACACTACCGTGTTTTCTAAGCTCAACATTATCTCTATCATCTTTACCAAAAGGAACAGAGTCATTGCAGAGATTAGGGATCTCCATAACAATTTCCTGAAGACTGGTTTCGGCAACCGCCAGTTTTGTTTCAAGATCCTTGATTGTGGCTCCTACTTCGCGCATCTCCTGCATTAAATCTTCTGCGTCCTGCTTTTGCGATTTAAGTTGAGCGACTTCCTGAGAAACAGTTTTTCGCTTGTTTCGCAAACCTTCAACCTCAGAAAGAAGTTGTCGGCGCTCGGCATCTATGGAAATAAACTGGTCAATTCGTGAACTATCCAGTCCACGATGCTCTACTTTTTTCTTAACCAGGTCAGCGTTTTCTCGAATAAATCGTAGTTCAAGCATTTGGAGTTCCTTTGGGCGGTAAAAAATTTGAAATTATGAAAGTTGCTAAAGCTGAAGAGTCGTTAAGATCAAAGACAGGCAGTGTCGTGTCAAGCTCCATATCTGTGACAAAAGCCTTCCAGCTTTCATCTCGGGAATTTATGGGTGATTTCTGGTTGGCCTGTCTGCATACTTCTATTTTTGGGTGCGGTCCTTTTTTATACCCTTCTGTGATCACGATATCGACATCGGTATAATATTGGTTCACAAGTTCGTTAATGGATAACTCGGTATCTGTGTCTCTGACAAGGCCAACACCAATAGGGGTGGCTAAAACAACGACCTTGGCGCCGGCCTGCTTGTGACGCCAGGTGTCTTTCCCCGGGATATCGAACTCAAAATCATGGTTATGATGTTTTAATACACCAACGCGAAAACCGTGTTTGATAAGTTGTGGAAGAAGTTTTTCAAGAAGTGTCGTTTTTCCACTATTAGATTTGCCGACTAAAGAAATGACTGGAGGCATTAGCAACCCTGTGTTTTTAATTTTGCTCTTCAGCGGAGCGGGCGATCACCCTGGCGGCCAGGTCATTTTTCGACCGCCAAGCACATGGAGGTGAAAATGAAAAACAGTTTGTCCGGCCTCTTCACCACTATTGACAACAAAACGAAATTGATCAGATCCATTCTCCTTGGCCAGATCAGAGCCAACGCGCAAAACTTTTCCGATCAGGGCTTCATCGACTTGGGCAAGTGATGATGGTCCGGCGATATGCCGTTTGGGGATGACCAGAAAATGTTTAGGGGCCTGGGGGCTGATATCCCAGAAGGCCATAACATCATCATCATCATATAAGGCGTCTGTTGGAATTTCTCCAGCTGCAATTTTGCAAAAAAGACAATTGTCACTCATGGGGATGATCTCCTTGAAATTATTTCCCAAAAGGGATAAGGGATGAATTTAACGTAAAGTACTGAAGAGCGCAAAGAAATATCTGGTACAGCCTCAGAAAAACAAGGTGAGAGTAAAATGAGACAGATTGTGATTAATGAACTAGGCCCTGAAGAGTCAGAAAAAATACATACCTACTTGCAGAAAAATGCCGAAGCAGCCGGGATTGCAGGGGCTTTCTGGCTTGAAATCCCGGAAGAGCTGTTAGGCGATGCCCAGGCGGGGCATGAGTCGTGCGGGCCTTTCCTTTTTGCAATCGAAGCCGGAGAAGATTTTGTTACTTATGAGCTATTGGTTCGAAGTCAGCGGAACCTTCATTGCACTTGCACCGCCTATCCTTCGGCAGAGCAGCGGGCCTATCTTCTGGATAAGTTTGATCTGATGGTGACTGAACTTGGTATTAAGGCCTGATCCGGATAAGCCGGAAATAAGCAGCCATAACAACAGGGCCTAAACACCGACCCAGAGAGCTGCGAGGCATAAAAAAAACCCTGCTGAGATCAGCAGGGTTTTAGTCAACTACTAACCGTAGGTTGGTGATTACCACCAGCAGTACGTTTTATCTGCATTAAAAACCATATCGACAAGTGCGTCGTAATCTGGTGCGTCAACGTTAAGATCAAAGCTTTGTGCCTCATTGCCTTCGGAGACGATTGCAGCAAGTTTCGATGTCACTTCATCTGGGGCCGAGCGGTAAACGTTTAAGACTTTCATCGTGAATGCTCCTTAATAGTATTAGACAATGCCGTAAGGAACGACAACATCCATTTCTCTGAGTTTCTGACCAAGCTCTTCAATGGTAATTGCGGCCATGTCGTTTTTCTCAACGTTGGCAGCAACGGTAGAATAAACTTCACCCTCCATATCACGAATCCACTCAAGATTTTCTTTGTTGTAGTCATCTAATTCTGGAACTTCGACGTTAACAGAGCAGTAAGCATACATATTTTCAACAGCTAAACCGAGTGCTGAACGCATACAGTCCAGAGCGTAGTCAGGGTGTCTTGAAATAAAAGTTACTTTTTTAGACATGATATTCTCCTTTTATAAAGTCAGGTAGCAGTCATAGTCTTCTATGATAGCACCGTGCTGGGCCTGTGTTCCCATTTTTTCAGGGCTGAGACCTGTTGGAACATCTGTGACATCAAAACCAGATCTTTTGTAGCTGTCCGCACAGATGGATACATCAACATTTTCCATCGCACAAAGGGCTTGAAATTCTGGGGTTTTGCTCAATTTGGTTCCGTGCCAAGTGAAAAACACCTTAACTTTTGAACCCTTCGCAACAGCGGCTTTAGTAATACCTACAACGTGGCGCATATGGTTTGGGTTGGTTACAAAAATACCAAGACTTTTTGCCATCTTTTCTCTCCCTTATAAATAACCGTGGCGCACCCACTCAAGTGAATACGCCATTGCTATATGGTTGGTTATGAGTACAAATTAACCTTTTTTGATATAGAAGCGAATAAAGCCATCATCTTCTTTTTCGCCCATGAACGTGTGGCCACTCTTTTCACACCAACCTGGCATGTCGTTTCTTGAACCAGGGTCTGTCCCAAGAACTTCAAGAATCTGACCGGAACTTAATTTGCCAATCTCTTTTTTGGTTTTAAGAAGAGGCATTGGGCAGCTCAGTCCTTTTGCATCCAGGGTCGCATCTGGGGTAATGTCACTCATAATTTCCTCCTTAACTATTTATTTTTGATATTCCACTCTTGCTGATACAAAGATTGTTGTCTACCAGTGATTAAATTTGATGTCAAGTTGTAAATGAATGATTATTCAGTCAGCGAAATGATTTGTGGGCGCTGGGTCTGTAAATTATTGAATCAATAAACAAAGATTGTCCTTAAGTAGTTTTGCCTAGCTGGAATTGGTGGCCATTTATCTTGCTTGACAAATTTTTTTTTGCCTATTAGAAGAGTGATAATCGGTAAACATGCGAATGTTACAATGTGGGGGTGGTTTGGCGGTTTTGTAAGTACTGTCGGTAAGACATTGAGAATAAATTTTGTTCTATTAAGGGGGGACAACCAATGAGTGAGAGTATTTTGGGGCGTAAGGCGAATGATCTGTTTAAAAAGCTGTGTGTGGATGAGTGGCATGCCAATACGGTTGGAATCATCATTGGGCTTTTCAGTATCCTGATTATGGCCTGGTGGAGACCGTGGGGAGCTGTTGGTGCCATAAGGAACTGGGGCGATTGGATTCTCTATGGTGTTGGTGTCTATGAAAATGCCCCGCAAAGTGTGATAATCAGCTCCGGCTCTGTTATTGGAATCGGTTTTGTTGCAGGAGCCTTTGTTTCGGCAAACCTTGGCAAGAATTTTGCCTTTCGCATCCCGCCCGTACTTGAAATGTGCAAGGCGGTGTTTGCTGGCTTGTTTATGGGTGTCGGCGCTACCCTGGCTGGCGGCTGTAATGTCGGTGGTTTTTACAATGCTATTGGTAATTTGTCCGCCCATGGTTTTGCCATGTGGCTGGGCTTGATTATCGGTGCTATCAGCGGTTTGAAGTATATCTATTGGGAGATGGAGAATATCTCCTGGGGTAGCGGTGGGGCCAAAACTTTTGATCTCCCTAGAACATTGCAGATTATTCTTGGAGTTGGCGGCCTGCTGGCCCTGATTTATGGGGCCTACTGCTATGGTGGCAGCGAAGACGCCTATGTTGCTTCCCTTGGCGGCCTGATTCTTATTGCCGCTGTCTTGGGGTATTCCATGCAGCGCGGGCGTTGGTGCATGATTCAGGGTTTTCGTGAGCCGCATATGACTGGTGATTGTACGATGGCTAAATCGGTTGCCTTAAGTCTCTGCATTGTCGCCATTGGCGCAGCGGTTTTGAAATATCCCGTGCCGCAGAGACTTATTGGCGTGCAGTCGACTTTTACCAGCGTAGTTGAGGCGGTGGAAGATGAAGGCTCTGGTATCGATATGGAAGCACTCCTCGAGGATATTGATGGTATTGAGACCTTACAGTCAAGTATTCCCGTACTTGCTAAAGGAAATTACGTGCGTGGCACCTTTGGCTGGGGCGGAGTAGTTGGCGGCATCCTGTTTGGTTTCGGCGCAATGCTGGCTGGTGGCTGTGGTACTGGGACTTTGTGGCGTGTCGGTGAGGGTCAGATTAAACTGTGGATTGTTGTACCGTTTTTTGGCATAACGACTTCGCTGCTGGCAAAATGGGTTAAGGCTGGCAATCTTGAAGCTAATGGCACGTTTGGCTCGTATGTGGTTATGCCGGATACCTTTTTGGGGTATGGCGGTACGTTAATATTAATTTTGGTCGCGATGGCAGCCTGGTATTTAATTGCTGAGTGGAACGAAGAGAGCGATAAACTTGTAGTTGAAATGTAGTAATTATTGCTAAAAGTAGTTGCCGCATTTGCCTTATCAGGTAGAATGCCTTGTGAATAGAGCCATGGTCGCAGAACGTTGCGGTCATGGCTCTGTTGTATTATGGCTTGACATACTACAACAAGTGTTGCTTTAGTGTAGGTAGTACTACTAACCAGATCAAAGGTTGAAATTAGGAACCTACTTATTGCAAAACGAGCTTGGTTCTTTTTCGGAGTAAGGCAATTTAAATGGATACCCTAACCACCGGATTTCAGAACAACGCCCCAGTTCGCCAGGAAGATCTCCTTGTTAATGGTGAGGCGGTTGTTATTGTCGATGATGATCCACTCATCAGGGAGCCCATACGTCTTTTCTTAACCGATTGTGGCATGCGCGTTTTAGAGGCAGACAGCGGCGCCAGGTTTCATGAACTGCTTGATACTGAAAATATAGCTCTTGCACTGCTCGATATTGGCCTACCTGACGTCGACGGCCAGCAAATCCTTCCCCACATAAAAGAACGGCACCCTGACACTGTTGTTGTTATGCTGACCGGCTCCTCTGACCTGCAAACGGCTCTTGACTGCTTACGTGGCGGTGCCGACGATTTTATCGCCAAGCCAGCGAGCTTAAGTGAAATCATGCGGATCGCCAAAAAAAATCTCGAAAAGCGGCGTTTGATTATTCAAAATCGGAAGTACCAGGAAGATTTAGAAAACGCCAACTTTCGTATTTCGTTGATGCACCAGTTGGCGGCCAAGATGAACTCCGTGTATCTTAATACTGTTCAGCTTGATGAGATATTGCAGGCAATTCTTGTTGGGATTACAGCCAACGAAGGACTGCGCTTCAATCGTGCTTTTCTGGCGCTCATTGACGAGAAGGAACACGTACTACAGGGACGGTTGGCAATCGGTCCCGGCTGTCGGGAAGAGGCCGATAAAATCTGGGGTGAGTTGCAGGCGAAGGAGCTGAATTTTTTTGAAATCGTCGATCATGTACGAACCTGTAATATTGATAATGAAAATCATGGGCTTAACAGACTGATTAAAAATCTTACGGTTCCGACCTCAGATACGGGCAATATTCTTATTCATTCTGCCTTGGAACGGAAAAGTATAAAGGTGGATGGAACCATTAAAAGTGGTTTTGACCTTTCCTGGGTTTGCGGCTTTTTAGGGACTGATGAGTTTGTTGTTGTGCCGTTGTACTCCCCCCGTCGATCTTTAGGGGTCATTATTGCCGATAACTTCATAACCAGGCGTCCGATTAGTGATGGTTATCTGGGCGCCTTGGAGTTTTTTTCCAGTCAAGCAAGCCTGGCTATCGAGCACAGCATGCTTTATATGGACATGGAGAAAACCATTGCTAAACTTGAAAGTCTTAATTACGAGTTGGATAAGAACAAGGATATGCTTATCGAGGCGGAGCGGTTTTCCGCCCTTGGTCATATGGCCGCTCAACTTGTTCATAATATTCGTAACCCGATTACCGCAGTTGGCGGAATTGCCAGAATTCTGGCCAAGAAAGGGGGCCCGGAGCAGGCCAAGTATACCGATGTGATGAACAAAGAGATCAGCAGACTTGAGTCTACCCTTGAGGAGCTTTTTGATTTTGTCTCGCATGCGGAGGTAAACAAAGAAGAGGTGCAGTTCTACCCGCTGTTGCAGAAGGTTTTTCTTCTTCTGCAGGCCGACACCAACAAGCATAACATAGAGGTCTCGCTGGATTTTCCTGAGCCTGATATCACCTTGCAAATTGATCAGAAGTTAATTCGCCAGATGCTGGTGCATCTTTTTAAAAATGCCATTGAAGCCATGCCAGACGGTGGCCTCATGAAAGTGGTTGTGACTCGAGAGAGTGCCTGGCTGACAATTCGGATCCGCAATACCGGGAATATGATTGATGATGAACAGATTCGAAAAGCCAAGGAGCCTTTTTACACAACCAAGTCTTACGGCACAGGTATGGGCCTTACAATGGTCGATCGAATTGTTAGAGCCCATATGGGTAACTTTACCATAGGCCGACATGATACCAGTACAGAGGTTCTGGTTAAGTTGCCCCTATGAAAATTGTTCCTCCCCCTCCCCAAGAGAGTTCCCGTTCGGCTGTCAAATCCACCCTTAAAGCAACTTCATTTACTCCAAACCAGTCGTCCGGCATTGTCAGTATCAGCCCGAGCAGTGTGCAGGTTGGCGATTTAGTCAAGGGACTGGTCGTCTCTGTAGATGCAGACGGAAAGCTGACCATTGAATCGTCGGTGGGCCGCTTTACGGTAAAATCACTTGCCGGATTAGTAGTCGGAGACAGGCTCTTACTGGAGATTGTCAAGGCTGGAGATAATCCACTTCTAACGATTGTCAGCGCTAAAGCCCAACAGTCGAAAATGAATCAATCAGCAGCAGCTGTTCTCGATCAGGTTGGTATTGAAAGCGGCGAGTTGGTCAAAGGCAAAGTTGTCTCTGTGGACGCGAAGGGGCTGGTGACTATTGAGCCTGAGAGAAGTCGCCTGGGCCCGAAAACTCCTGCCACTATCTCTGTCGGGGACAAAATTATCGTAAAAACTGTGTTGACAGTCAACCCCTCGTCGGTTTCTGACCCGCTCCCGACATCTTCGCAAGTGCATCAAAGAAACCAATCTGCAAACGTTGTTGTCTCAACTCAGTCTGATGCTCAGCCTGGGGATCCGCTTCAAGGCAAAGTTGTTGCGGTGGATTCCCGGGGACAGGTTATCATCGAGTCTGCGGCTGGGCGATTTTCGGCAAAACCACCTGCGGCAGTGGCTGTTGGAGAGACAATTGTGTTTGAGATTGTGAAGGCGGGAGAGAAACCAGTTGTTGAAATCATTCCAGACAAATTGGTACAAGTGAATTCGAAGCAGTCTGCAGGTGCTCCTGTTGGTTCAAGCCAGGCTGAGATGCAAGCAGCAGGCTTGGTTAAAGGCACTGTGGTTTCTGTTGACTCCCAAGGACAGGTGACTATTGAGGCCGAGGGAGGTCGATTTTCTGCCAAATCATTTACAGCCTTATCTGTAGGGGATCAGATCTTGGTGGAAATAGTCAAGGTGGGAGCTGCATTACCTCTGGATCCTGTTCAGGGTAATCCAGCGCAGGGTAAGGGTCAGGTTTTTGATATTCTGCGTGTTCTTATGCCATGGCTTCGGCCTGGAAATGCAGCGAACTTTCAAGGATTGCTTGAAAATTTCCAGGTTCCTTCTCGAGACAACGCTGGAGGCGCAGGCGCCCCCTTAAAAACCACCAGCGAAGGGCAGCTTTTAGAGTTTCTGGTGAAAAATTCAGTCGCAGAAAAACCTGACCCCTTGCAGCACATAAAAGTAGCCTCCCTGATATCCAGCCTGAGGAGTGGAAGTTCACTATCTGCCGGTCTACAGAATTTTTTGAATATTACCAATGTCGGCATCCTTGATGAGGCCTCTAATCCAGAGTTAAAAAAAATGGCCCAACTCCTTGAAAGTCATGGGGCCTTAAACAGCAGAGAAGGGCAGGTTGCCTCTCCGTCTCAGTCGGCGCAATTATTTGACGGCTGGTTGTTTCCCTGTTTTTTTGCCAACGGAGAAGGGGTTGGTGAGTGGTTGTTTTCGTTTGAGCAAAACAAAACAGGGGATCCGGAAGAGGGCTGTTGTCTTACCTTTTATCTCCTATGCGGCTCACGAAAACCCTGAATCATGCACCAGCGCCCGCGCTGCATGGAATACCC
>JADGBM010000102.1:7618-10488 GCA_015231515.1 Desulfobulbaceae bacterium | reverse complement strand
TTTAATCTGAAAAACTGATTTTAATTTCCGTGTCATTCCGTGTGGTTCAGTGGCCTAAAAACATGAAAAAGTATAACTTTTGGGCGAGCATGAGCCTCATTGCGCTTAAGTTACGAAGCGAAGGGGTTTGTGCTACGCGAGATCGTATAACTTCACCGTTAATTACTGACATTGCAGAAGATTGTAAACATCGTTCATTACCTTCATTATTTCGCTTCGTTCCACATCGAAGCTATTGGCGGCTCTATCCACCTGGTCAGAGAAGGAAGATGACTCAACTTTTGCGTCAGCCTGTTTATTTTCAACCGCTGTCTGCTTGTCAGGTCCACGCAAAATAGGAGCTGGAACTGCTTGTAGCTCAAGTGTTGACTGTTCTTCATTGATTGATTCCTGTTTGGCATCGGTGTTATCTGAATCGAGGTTTTCTTCGGGGGCAAGATTGCCATCGCTGACAGGCTTTTCGTCTGGCGTTAAGCCCTTGGGTGTAACTGGTTGCTCAAAGGTAACCGGCTGTACATCAGGTTCAACGGCTGGTTCAACCTGTTCTACCAGCGGCGCTGTTATCTCTTGATTATTCTTGTTAAGTGCCTCCAGATCGAGAGTAATCTGATTAAGGGTGGTGTTGCTGTCTTGCAGCGACTGACTAGTAGCCTGGTAACGAATTAGGCCATCAGAACTGACCGGCTTTGTCCCCCCGGTTAAGGCAACAGGCTCTTCAAAGAGATTTTCCTCCTCCATAAGCTGCTCAGTAGCAGTCTGGGTATCTTCAACAACTGTTTTGGTTGTTTGAATATGACTGGTGGTAATCAGCTCATCACTAATAACCGGGGGCGCTGGAGAAGTAACAATTGGTGCGGTAATCACCGGCGGTCTTGGATCAACATGAATAATGGCGGTGGCGATAGTGGAACTGAAGGCAGTTGTCCCCCCGCTGTTTGCACCGGAAGTGTCAGCTGGACTGCCGACATATCGATTATGTGGAATGTGCTTGATTTCGGCGTAAGTTATGCCAGGGCCAAACAACAGGCTGATCGCGTCTTAATCGTTGAAGAGCGACGGCGTAAAGTCATCCAGAATATACTGCAGGACGTACGCTACGCTTACTGGCGAGCTGTAAGCTCAGAAAAGTTAATTCAGGACATGTTCGGCCTTCTTAACCAGACTAAAATCGCTCTGAAACATTCGAGGCTCATTGCAGAAGAACGCCTGCAGTCTCCAAAAGAGTCCTTGGAGTACCAGAAGGCTTTGCTGGAAAATATTCGCCTGCTTTGGAGCATTATCCAAAACCTCACGCCGGCTAAAGTCGAACTGGCCTCCTTAATGAACCTTCCCCCTGGCATTGAGTACAAATTAACCGAGGAAGACTGGTCTTTCCCTGAAGTGCCGGTGTTTAGTGCCCCACTACCAGAACTTGAAAAAATGGCCCTTATTTACAGGCCGGAACTCAGAGAAGAAGATTACCGTGTCAGAATCAGCACTGTTGAAATTCGAAAATCCCTTTTAGAAATGCTGTCGGGACTCAATTTGACGGTGAGCCCCAAATATGATAGCACAGATTTTTTGTATAACCAGACCTGGTGGGATGCAGGAGCCGCTGTTTCTCAAAATATTGTGAAGCTTTTTTCCGGACCGCAATCAATTAAAGCTGCCAAGGCGCAGGTCGGAGTTGATACCCTTCGCAGGCAGGCTGTCAGTATGGCGATACTGGTTCAGGTCAATCTCGCTTACCAGCGTTTCGGTCTTGCCAAAAAAGAGTATACTGTTTCCCGTCACCTGGATAATATCAGCCATCAGTTAAACACCCAGATAGAAGCCGAAAAAACGGCTGGCACCGCCAACGAACTTGACCAGATAAAGAGCATGACAAACGTCCTGATTGCCAAAATGCGGCACTACAACGCCTATGCTGAGTTGCAGAATTCTGTCGGGCGGATATATAACACACTTGGCACCGACATCATTCCTGCCCAGGTGGAATCCACAGATATTACAACTTTGGCATCCGCCATTAAACAATCCATTGAAAGCTGGCAGGATCAACTCAACCCGGCCTCTGCAGGCGATGACAGCCAGGAACCATTAATTGCCGGACTGCCGGAGTCAAGTTTTGACTTAAGTGATCTGTCACTGCCGAAAGAAACTGATTCTCGTGACCTTTTTCGTAATCCAGTTTTTCGTGCATCTCAGCAAAATGCCTCTGTTAATAGTCTATTAGATGATACCGTTGACTTCTCGCGACCAAGTAGAGAGGAACGAAGGATATCCGACATGACCAAAACAAGAGTCATCGTCAGAGACAATAAAGCAAAGGCCGAAGATTTGAATACCGAAGAAATTGATATGGACTCTTTTGAAATAAGCCTACGTTCTGCTCCAGATGCAAGTGATATACTACGACAACGACTATTGGATGATAGCGAAGACAGCCCCGTCCGCGTTCAGGTTAAATCAACTGGTTTGCGGCAGACTCCCTCCTGGTATCGCCGGGACGTTACCGCCCCGGTTGCAGATCCCGGCGTAAAAGTTAAATTATCATCTCCACTGTCTGTCCGTACCTTCAACTAAGACATGCGTTATTTAACAATCACCCGTCTTTTCATACATATCGCAGTTTTATCTCTATGTCTGTCATCACACGCATCAGCCCTCGAAAACAATGGTGCTGTACGCGTCCTGATTATTCCTGAGGTGGAAACCATCTTCTCCGGTGAAATTTCCGCCAGCATCCAGGGAATTACCATTGATTTCGGAGATCGCTTTGCCAAGGGGCAAGAACTTATTGTTTTTGATTGTCAAATGTATGCCGCAGAACTTAAAAAATCAGAAGCAGAGCTTTTGGAAGCCACTAAAACACTTGAAGCAAACAGTCG
>JADGBM010000102.1:0-7594 GCA_015231515.1 Desulfobulbaceae bacterium | reverse complement strand
ATCAGCTGAAATCTGCCAGCGAGCTCGATGTGGCTGTTTCTAAAGCGCGAGTTGCCCGAGCTGAGGCTGAAGTTGAACTTCGGCGCAGCATGGTTACAAAGTGCACTATTGAAGCCCCTTTTGCAGGAAGGGTGATCAGTCGTGCCGCCAACCCTTTTCAGTATGTCACGCCAGGACAACCTCTGCTTCAGGTCATTGACGACGCAAATTTAACCGTTCAGCTCTTTGTGCCTTCCCACTGGCTGAACTGGATTAAACCTGGCCTCCCATTTAAGGTGAAAATTGATGAGACAAATACAGAGTACAAAGCTCAATTAACGGTGCTGGGTGCCAAAGTTGACCAGGTCAGCCAGACCCTGGAAGTGCGTGCCAAAATAGATGGCAATCACCCGGAACTGCTTGCCGGAATGAGCGGAACTGCGTATTTTAAGAAGTGAAAAGGGGATTGAGGGGATTTCCTTGTCATGCAAAAATGGAAATCTCTATACTTTTAAGTTATGAATCAAGCCGAACAACAACTTCTTTTCTTCAGCACCCTGCTCCAACTTGAGAAACAAGCACGTCATGCCGCCAGCACAACTGACCTCATCTACACCATAGTTAATGAGTCTATCCGGCTGACACCCTACCAGCAGTCAATGGTCTGGCTTCCTGGCATCAATGGCAATCCGGTAATCAGAGCTGTTTCAGGCGTTGACAGCCCCGACAAAAACTCCCCTTTCATAACCTATAGCCAGGCCCTCTTACGAAAACTTAAATCGAAAGATCCAGGCCCGCGCCAGATCACCGTTGAAGATATCCCCACAACCCTCGTCGAAGGCTGGCAGGAGTGGTCTTTTGGTTACATGCTCTGCTGTCCGCTGACTACACCACGTGGAGATATTCTAGGTGGAGTCATCTTTACCCGTAATACTGTGTGGCAGGAGTCTGAGATCTCCCTTTTACAGCGATTAACCGAGGCTTACGCCCACGCTCTGGCTGGTTTACGAGTCAAAAAGCACTCCTTTTTCAAGCAGTTCATCGCTGCTCTTCCAAAGCGAATAATTCAACTGACACTACTGGCCGTAATCATTTTAGTCCTTGATCTTCCCATGCGGCTTTCCGCGCTTGCTCCCGCTGAAATAGTCCCGCTCGAACCCCTCCTGGTTACGTCTCCCATAAGTTCAGTTATTGAGTCAATGTCAGTACGCCCCAACCAGCCCGTCACCCAGGGAGAGACCTTGTTTACCCTGGACAGCACCTCTCTACGAAATGAATACCAGGTTGCTCAAAAGGCCTTAGCTGTATTGAGGACTGAACATAATGAGGCAAAGCAAAAATCATTTGTTGATCCGCAAAGCCGCGCAAAACTTACAACTCTTGAAGCAACCATCGAGCAACAAAAAGCTGGGATAGCCTACACAAAAGACCTGCTGGATCGCTCGATCGTGACTGCCGGACGTGACGGGATAGCCGTATATGGCGATGTGGACGACTGGCTTGGCAGACCCGTTGAAGTTGGCCAGAAAATTCTTACCATTGCTGACCCAATCAAAATTGAAGCCCAAATAATGCTGCCCGTTGAAGATGCAATTACACTCGAGCCCGGCTCGGAGATCCTTATCTTCCTCAACGTCATGCCCAACAAACCAATCAAAGCTACACTCAGACGGGCAAGTTATGAAGCCAGAGTGTCGGAGGAAGGTGTTCTCTCCTTCCAGATTAAAGCCACCCTGGAGGCTCAAGGTCAACTGCCCCGTATCGGGCTCAGGGGAACAGCTAAGATTTATGGAGAGGAAGTATCGGTACTCTATTATCTAATGAGAAAACCATATACCGCCTTGCGCCAATTTCTGGCCTTATAGAGGTACCTACAATGGCCACAGTATCTTCCGGCATGGATGACATCCTCCTTCCTTTACGGGAAAATCTACAGTTGCTGCCAGGGCCAACCCTGGAAGGTGGATCACCCACCTGGACACTTCACGACCCACCGAAGAACCAGTTTTTCCGTATAGGCCGCCTCGAATTTGAGGCACTGGCCCGCTGGTCTAACATCGCCAGAGGCAATGTCACCGCTCAGCAGGTCGCCGATACTATTAACTCACAAACCTCAATACATACAAACCGGGAAGAGATTCAAACTCTTCACAGTTTCTTTACCTATAATTGTCTTCTTGCCCCTGGAAATCCTGTCTCAACAGCCATGATTAACAGCAGACGGAACAAAAAAACACATCCGCTTCTCTGGCTTGTCCGGAACTATCTGTTCTTGAGAATCCCACTTATAAAACCAGATCGCTTCCTTGATGCCACCCTGCCTGCCGCTAAAATTCTAGCCTCCAAACCAGTTCAGTATCTCTTTCTTGTTATGGCGGTATTAAGTATCTATCTAGTCTCCCGCCAGTGGCAAAGTTTCTTGAACACCTTCGCCTATTTCTTCTCCTTTGAAGGCCTTTTTTACTACACAGCAGCCCTGGTTTTCGTTAAAATACTGCATGAGTTAGGGCATGCCTATACCGCCAAATACTATGGAATACGTGTTCCCACTCTGGGTCTGGCCTTCATCGTACTTTTCCCCATGCTTTTTACCGACACGACGGAGTCCTGGAAGTTAACCGACAGGAAGGCGCGTATGAAAATCGTCGGTGCCGGTATTGCTGTCGAGATCGCCCTGGCATTGATAGCTACCTTTCTCTGGTGTTTTATCGCTGATGGCCCTCTGCGCTCAGCCTGTTTTATAGTTGCCACTGTTACCTGGATCACCTCGTTATTTATGAATATCAGCCCATTCATGCGCTTCGACGGCTATTACCTTTTATCAGACTATCTTGATATCCCTAACCTGCAAACCCGGGCCTTCAACCTGGGGAAATGGTATTTACGAGATATGATGATCGGGCTCAAAGCCCCCTGCCCTGAGTCACTCAGATCTTCAAGAGTTACCTTGCTGATTGCCTATGCTTATGGAACCTGGATCTACAGAGTCATTCTCTTTACCGGAATTGCCCTTGTGGTATACCACATGTTTTTTAAAATCCTGGGGCTTATACTCTTCAGCGTCGAGATTATCTGGTTTATTCTTCTGCCTATTATTCAGGAACTTCATTCCTGGTGGGAAAAACGTTCTGAAGTGGGCTTGGTTAACCGTAATCTGCTGGGCAGCTTTACCCTGTTGACTTTATTCTGTTCACTTTTCTTTGTGGCCTGGAATTCACATATCTATGTTCGGTGTGTTGTTCTGCCCAAAGAACGCCACCAACTGTTCCCGCCCATCTCTGCTCAAATCAGTAAGATTCACGTCGTAAATAACCAGCTGGTTGCTAAAGGAGATTTACTGTTCAGCTTAAACGACCCTCTTCTGAGCTTAAAAGAGCAACGTGCCCTAAAAAATATTGAGGTCCTCGAAGTCCAGCTACAAAGACAAATTGCCAAAAGTGAGTTAATAACTTCCAGGAAGATGCTGCAAAGCCAGCTGATTCAGGCCCATACAGAAATTGATGGCTACGCAAAGCAGGCCCAGCGCTTGAAGATAATCGCACCTATTTCCGGTAGATTTGTCGATTTAGACGAGACACTTTCAGTAAACCAATGGATCAACCCAAGCCATCTTTTAGGGCAAATCGTTGACCAGGCAGAGTTTCATCTTGAGGGCTATCTGAAGGGAGATGAGTTGACCAATATTGACCTGGGCAACAAGGGCCTTTTTTACCCGGATAATCAGACCGGTGATCCCCTCCCGGTAACTCTGACATCTGTAGAACCACTTAATAAGAAAATACTCGACGAGCCCTATCTTGCCTCAGTCTATGGGGGCGATATCGCGGTTACATTCTCTGCAGAGAGAAACCTGATCAGTCATGGAAGTTTCTATAGAATGCATCTTGATCTACCGGAATCGACAGACTTTAATCGAGTAGTGCGGGGCAGACTGGTCTTAAACGGCAAGGCCATAAGCCTTTATGAACGGGCCAAGCGCAATGTTCTGGCCGTTTTGATTCGGGAAAGCGGATTTTAGGGTTTTAGAGTCACACATTAAAGCGGAAGTTAATACAATCGCCATCTTTGACCACATAATCCTTGCCTTCAAGCCGCCAGAGGCCCTGATCTTTGGCGGCGGCTTCAGAGCCGCAGGCAATAAAATCATCATAGGAGATCACCTCGGCCCGGATGAAACCCTTTTCAAAATCAGAGTGGATCACTCCAGCAGCCTGCGGTGCTTTGGCTCCAACCGGAATTGTCCAGGCCCTGGTTTCTTTGACGCCTACTGTGAAGTAATTGGTTAAACCAAGGAGTTTATAGCCGGCCTTAATAAGCCGATTTAAGCCCGATTCAGACAGCCCCATATCGTTAAGAAATTCAGCCTGTTCTTCAGAGCTCATCGCGCTCAGCTCTTCTTCAATGGCCCCGGAAATCATGATCACAGGGGCATTATCTTCTTCGGCGGCAACCTTGGTCAACTGCTCAACCCAACTGTTCCCGGAGACAATATGCTCTTCTGCAACATTTGCGACATACAGAACCGGCTTTTCAGTTAAAAGACATATCTCCTTGAGAAGCTTTTGGGCTGCGTCTTTATCAGCATCATCAAAGACGAGGGAGCGAACCGGTTTGCCCTGGTTGAGCACCGCCTGAATTTTTTCGAGAATGACAAGCTGCTTCTGAAACCCTTTATCGCCTGACTTGGCCATGGACGCTGTCTTTTTAAGGCGTTTTTCGACCGTATCCATATCAGAAAGGATAAGTTCGGTATTAATGACCTCCCGATCCCGCAACGGATCAATACTGCCATCGACATGAACAATATTGCCATCTTCAAAGCAGCGTACCACATGCGCAATTGCATCAACCTGCCTGATATGCCCTAAAAACTGGTTTCCCAACCCTTCCCCCTGGCTTGCCCCACTCACCAGTCCGGCGATATCGACAAACTCCATCTGGGCATAGACCTCACGCTGGGTTTTAGCGAGTTCCGCCAACTTATCCAGACGAGAATCAGGCACCGGAACCTTTCCAACATTCGGCTCAATCGTACAAAAAGGATAATTAGCCGATTCTATTCCCGCTGATGTCAACGCATTAAAAATGGTGGACTTACCAACATTAGGCAACCCCACTATACCGCAACGAAATCCCATTACTCATTCCTCTCTCAGATAGCAAACGCAGGGCAACTCCCTGCCGACAAAATGTGATTTTATACCTCTTTAAGCTCTTTACGGCAAGGATATTCGGGCTATCTGCACACCAATCAGGCAGCGCTATACTGATTCAGCTAGATTACGATAATAGCTGGCCTCTGCTGTTTTCCCGTGTTTTAAACAGCCATTGCCAAGGATAGTCGATTTTTCGATCAACTCCTTCCGGGCCTGTCTTAACTGCTCTTCGCTTAAGGCCGATGAATCAATTAATCTCATAATTGCTCCTATCCTGTAGGCATCCATGCCCACCCTGTGCTGCACCGACAACTGATCGGGTCTCCCACCGTTTTTAATGGTAAGCGGCTGATCAATCAAGAGAAAGGGCAGAGATACACTTGCCCGTAGCCAAAGGTCATAGTCTTCACAACAGGGCATAGTTTCATCAAAATACCCTACCTTGCTGAAAAACTCCCTCCGCACCATTACTGTGCTCATCCCAATAACGCAGAGCTCAAGACAACGACTAAATAGATAACCAGACTCTTTACGATGCCTCTTCTTTTGATTGAGAAACTGGCCGCGACGAAACCATTTTTCCTGGGTATGTGAAACAAGGCAGCACGGGTTCTCTTGCATTGCTGCAACCTGAATTTCAATTTTTCGGCGCTCAAACCTGTCATCTGAGTCCAGAAAGGCAATATACATGTTGCTACTCTCAGTAATACCCCGGTTTCTCGCCGCCGCCACACCTTTATTGGCCTGACAAACATAGGTCAGTCGTCGATCATATTTTTTAACGACTTCTTTGGTCTGGTCAGTTGAGCCGTCATCAACAACGATGAGGTCAATATTAGGATAGGTTTGCCCTAAAACAGAATCAATGGCATCTTTCAGAAATGGTGCACGATTGTAGGTAGGAATTATAACGGAAACCCGGGGCATACCTATTTCGGCAACCAGGTCGGCACATGCCCTTTCAGACATCAGACTGTCCCATAGAAAATTTCACTGTTTGACATAAACTATCTCACCAGAATTCTCGGTTATGATCGAACCGTCTTTAAGTTTCATTATCAGTCTGCCAAGGGGATCAATATCAACAACCCTGGCGGCATACTGTACTTTTTCAAAAACGTTAAAACCATAATGGACATTTTTGCCAACTGTATCACTCAGGCGGCGCCATGCTGCAATAAGAGGATGTCCTGCCGTATCGTCTGCTGATGCGCCACAGTTAAGCCTTCTGTCCTCTTCATAATGGAGTAACCCGACGTTCCAGGCAAGTTTCGCCATCAACCGCAGCCGCACCTCATCAAGATCAAAAATATCGTTGCCATACAACGACATGGCTCCAGCACTGGCCCGGAGTTCGGCTGGAAATTCCTGGTTATTGACGTTAAGGCCAATCCCCAGAAGAATGTACTCTTCACCAAAGACAGGGCCCCTGAAACTCTCGGTCAATATCCCAGCTATTTTCTTGCCGTGTACATGAACATCGTTCACCCATTTAACGGAAGCCTCAACACCAAACGATCTCACCGTTTCACAACAGGCGACACCGGCAGCCAGTGGCAGCAGGACAGAACTCTCAGGAAGCAGGGTGTTTACCACCACCAGGGTAATCCACACACCTCCCGCAGGAGCGTGCCAGGATCGTAAGAATCGACCTTTGCTGGAATGGAGAGCATTGGCAGAATAAACATAGCCGGATGGATACGACACCCCTTTATTTTCGTACGTAGAAATCTGTTCCCTGGCATGATTCATTAGACGATCTGTTGAATCAAAATGTTCAATGGTGGAACCGACATAACAACCGTATCGCAGAATGGTTTCCGCAGATTGACGGGAAAAGTCAGAACGAACTGAGGCTTCAGCTCGTATGGAATTTTGCAGATCAAGGGGAGTAAAGGGCAAACCGAAATCTCTCAGTCCCACTCTGCCTTAACACGGTTGATAATTCGCTGAACAAGAGGGAGTATTTTTTCAGAACATATGCCAACCATTGGCGTACCCTGATCAATACTGTCGCCAGAGGAAAAATAAACAGAGTGAATAATCCCCGGCTCTCCTTCGTAAAAAACAGGTGTGTCGCGCTTCATCAAAGACATTGTCAGAAACTCATCCCCCGGCTTAACCGAAACTGAGCGCTGCCCGACTTTATCAATCTTAGCCTGAATATCGAGGGCAAAGAAATACTTGGCCCGCTCCGGCGCACAGAACATGGTAAGTACTTTTTTTAAGATAATGTCGATAATCTCTTTTTTCTTAAGCGGGTAGCGTATGGTCATCACCTTTTCACCCGCCTCCACGAATCGATTATCCAGATCAGCCCGACTATTAGAGATCACGCCTGTGATTTTTGAGAAAATCGGCTTTACGTTTCGCTCACGCTCTATCTCAAAAAGTACAGTCCCGGGAACATGGTTCCATTCTCCGCTTGGCCCTTCAACCTGGTCCTCCTCTTCAACCTT
>JADGBM010000101.1 GCA_015231515.1 Desulfobulbaceae bacterium | reverse complement strand
TTTCCTTTTTGAAAATTACTGAATTTTTGAAAACGCTGGGTGCCTATTCCAGTGGTGTTTACCTGTTGCATACCTTGATCATGGGTCCTGTTCGGATTACTCTATTGCACTTGAACTTATTGAACAGCCAAGATTTTCTCATCGGGGCAGTAGTTACTTGTAGTGCCGGATTGTTATTGCCTATTGTCGTTCAGAAAAGAATAATCAATCAAGTTCCATTAGTTCGTAGACTCATTCTGGGGGATAGATAATACTGCGTCATTGAGGTTGTAGTAAAAAACCGCCTGGGTGGATATGTGGAAACTTTTCAACTGCTAAAGCATTTCTAAATCAAAAAATAATATTTTCATAACTAAACCCAAACACGTTGCAGTTACTTTCGCCAATGATCGCATTAATTGAAGAATTTACGAACAGCACTCCTCTTCTTAAAGCAAGCTTAGTTTCTCAAAATCAATAATTCTAAGGTGAAAAAAGATGAGGCAACCAGAAGTTATAATTCCCACATACGGCAACAATTTATTTTATAAATACTCTGGGGCATTGATCCTTATAGCCAACAAGTTGAAGCATGAAATAGAGGGCTATAAAACCCCACGAACTTTTCCGATAAAACAGTTTGGAAGAGCGGCTGATTATGACATCAAGGTTGTGAAGCACTGGCTGGAATGGCTATCTTTTTATGCAAATAAGAAAACCAACCTGAGCGGCAAACAAGTTCTTGAACTTGGTCCTGGGGCGGATCTCGGAGTGGGCTTGTACCTCTTGTTTATCGGGGCGGATAGGTACAATGCCATAGATATACATAATCTGGTTAATACTGTTCCGGATGGGTTGTATTCGGAGCTTTTTAAAAAAATACGCTCATTGGCCCTGGCTGAGGATGTGGTTGATATCAATTTTCTCAGGGAGCAGCTTGCCAAAACAAAAGCAGGCACCCCGGACAAATTAAACTATGTGCATTCGGCAAAATTTGATTTTAGCACCTTTCAGGAACACTCTATTGACCTTGTCGTCAGTCAGGCCGCCTTCGAACATTTTGAAGATATGGACCAGACGTTCCATGACCTGGAAAGAATAGTAAAAAGCGGATCACAACTTGTTTCTGTTATTGACTTGAAAACTCACACCAGATGGATTCGGGACAAAGATCCCTTGAATATCTACAGATACAATGATTTTTTCTATAACCTCTGCCGGTTCAAAGGATCTCCCAATCGTCTGAGGCCACGTGACTATAAAAATATTGCCACACGCTATGGGTGGAAAGACATCGTAATATACCCCGAGTTAGTGCTCGATAAAGATTATGTCAAATACGTAAAAAATAGCCTTTCAACACAATTTAATAATGACTCCTCGCAAATGGAATACCTGTCGGTTGTACTCTGTGCAACAAAACGATAACCAGTTACCCATCCATGCTGAACCTGCGCAGCATCCAAATTAAAAAAAAACATTTTCATAACCGAAACCTAACACACACGAAGTAATGTCAGTTCGGTCAACTCAATTGATTTATTTAACAAATCTCAAACTGAGCAATTTTATGGAAGCCTGTCTCATTGTTACCTACCGCTGTAACGCTAAGTGCTATATGTGCAACACCTGGCAGCACCCGACCCGGAAGGATGAAGAATACACGCAAGACTTGGTTACGAAGCTGCCCGCCGACCTTGAGTTCATTAACATAACAGGCGGCGAACCATTTTTAAGAAGTGACATTGAGGGGATAATCGACGCAGCGCTTTATAAAACCAAGCGACTGGTAATCAGCACCAATGGCTACTTTACTGACCACATCATCCAGGCTGCTGAAAGGTTCGGAAATAAAATCGGGATCCGTATTTCCATCGAGGGATTACCTGCAGCAAATGATGAACTGCGTGGAATTAAAAACGGTTTTGACCACGGCATTCGAACTCTCACTACTCTTCAGGGTATGGGGATCAAGGATATCGGTTTTGGGATTACGGTTTCGGATCGCAATGCCGGTGATATGATTGAACTCTTCCGGTTGGCCAACGCTATGGGGCTTGAGTTTGCCACAGCGACCACCCACAATTCCTTTTATTTTCACAAAGATGATAATGGGTATCAGGATCGGGAAAAGGTTGCTTCAGCTTTTGAGGAAATCGCCAAGGAACTGCTCAAGACCAATAAACCTAAAAACTGGTTCCGGGCCTATTTTAACATGGGGCTGGCTAACAAAGTGCGCGGAAATCCACGGTCGCTGCCTTGTGAGGTAGGAACCGATATGTTTTTCGTTGACCCCTTTGGCAACATCTTACCGTGCAACGGTTCAGATGAACCCATGATTATGGGAAACCTGCATTGTCAAAGTTTTAAGGAAATATGGAACAGCGAGCAGGCTGAGAAAATCCGCAGCAGGGTGGCTGGCTGCGAGAAGCAATGCTGGATGATTGGTTCTGCAGCCCCGGCCATGAAGAAGCGCCTTGCCGTTCCAGTAAAATGGGTGTTGAAAAATAAGTTTAAGGTCTTTAATGCCGGTGGTAATGAGGTACTGCTCACTCCCATAACCTGTGTATAGAAATCTTGCTTACCAGTGAAAAATATTAATGCAAATATCTTAGTGCAGGATAACAGGCTGCAAAAAAAATGAAAATATTCGTAACCGGCACCAGAGGGATTCCAAACATCCCCGGAGGCATTGAGACCCACTGCCAGAATCTTTATCCACTGATTGCTGATAAAGGGCATGAAGTGTTCATAGCAACCCGGAGTTCCTATGCCACAACTGATGTAAGCGAATGGAAAGGTGTACACCTTGTCCAGCACTATTCCCCAAGAAAAAAAAGTTTTGAAGCTATTGTCCACACCTTTCTTGCCATTGCCAAGGCTCGCCTGATAAACCCCGATGTGGTTCACATACACGGAGTAGGGCCGGCACTGCTAACCCCCTTAGCCAGACTTCTCGGCCTTAAGGTTGTCTTTACCAGCCATGGTCCTGATTACGACAGGCAGAAGTGGAGTCCAATTGCCAAAAGAATGCTTCGATTAGGTGAATACCTGGGAGGGAAATTTGCCCATGAAGTAATTGTTATCTCCAGGGTGATTGCAGAGGGCATCCGCAAAAACTGCGGCAGGGAAAGTAATCTTATCTATAATGGTATGACTCTGGCGACAAAAGCCACTTCAACTGCTTTCCTGGAAAAAAACTGCATCCGGCCAGGGAACTATATCCTTGCAGTCGCCCGATTTGTGCCGGAAAAAGGGCTGCACGACCTCATCGAAGCCTTTTTTCGCATAGCAGGAGACACCCAGCTTGTTATTGCCGGTGATGCCGACCATGAGACAGAATATTCCCAAAAGCTGAAACTCCAGGCCCGGAAAGATGATCGCGTTATTCTTACAGGTTATATTTCCGGTGATAGCCTCAATGAAGTCTTTTCCCATGCCAGGCTCTTTGTGCTGCCGTCCTATCACGAAGGTTTGCCCATAGCCCTTCTTGAGGCCTTAAGTTATGGCCTTCCTGCGCTTGTTTCCAATATTCCGGCTAATGTAGAAATCGGCCTACACGATGAGCAATATTTTAACGTCGGAAATGTCCAGGACCTTTCTGACCAAATAAAGGGAATACTGTTGCATGAGATGGAAGAGAGCGAAAAAGAGCAGCTTCCTCAGCTGCTTGCTGAAAAGTATAACTGGGAGACAATTGCCCGGCAGACAATAGAAGTATACCGAAAGGCCATTGGAGTCTCCTTGCCCATCAGGCATACCACGGAAAAAAGAGTACACGAATTATAAGCCGGGCTACAAACCCCGGTCTACACTATATTTTATTATTTAATTTAAACGGTTATTAATGAGGGTCCCATGACATCAAAATCATACTCGATTTTTAAAATTCTCCTGATCGGCACAATAATTTTGAATCCATTCTCTGCCTTTTCTCAGGAAGAGAACAAAGAGGCATCTGCTTCAAACCAAGCCGAGGTGGCGCAAAAAAAGCTCGTCCGGGTGAGTACTTTAAATTCCGTTGAGGCGAATCAGGAGTTTCAGCGGAACGTCCAGGTCCTCCAGGCCCATCGGCAGCGGGCGATGCAACTCCAGTATCAGTTGGAACAGGCTGAGTCCCAAAGCCTGAAAGAAAGCCTGCAGGAAGAGTTGGATCTTGCACTGAAAACACTTGCTGAAAGCAATAAAAAGATGACCGAGGCTTACGGCTTTTCACTTACCAGGGATTACGTTCTCGTTGTGGAAAAAGCCCATGTTTACATGGCCGTCTCCGCAGAGGAACTGGTGGAGATTGAAAAGGAGCGCGCCCAAAAGGCAGAAGAAAACCAGTAAATCAAAGAGACCACCGACCCCCTGCGATATCCAAACGACTTGTGAAGTGTCGTGCGAGTCGCGATCAGCTCTAATTATGACATGATATGCGAAGAATTGAGTTAACCAAAATTTACACCAAAACAAATCAAATCTTAATCGACAGTAAACACAATTTTAACAACTGAAGGGTAAAAGGACTCTCTTAGTGCAATGCTGGTCCTTCCGACAGAAGTCTGGGGCTGCTATCGACTATTGCCGACACTTGAGGGTTCCGGCATTGTTAAAATCTCTCTGATAATGGTATAAAATGAGCACTGCTACCTTTCATAAAAATCAATTTCTGCCCCAATTCTTTTTTATCGGGGCTATACTTATATCTTTTGTTGCCGGATTCTGGACTTCGCTTGCAGAGTTACTAATTCGTTGGGATTCCGGTGACAACAGCTATGGGTATCTCGTTATTCCCCTCTTCGTTTACCTATGTTGGGAAGAGCGCAAAACTTTCCATTTTGAAAAATTTACTATCAATCCTTTCGGCACTATCCCCATACTCCTTGCTCTGGGTCTGATCTTGATCGGGGAATTCGGTTCAGTGGAAACCCTCGTCTATGCTGGGATGTGGGGCTGTATAGTAGGAACATTTTTCTTCCTCTACGGCTGGCGGTGCCGCCCCCTCATATTCAGTTTCATTGTGCTGCTGTTCATTATCCCCCTGCCGCCTTATATAAATAATATGCTGACTTTTAAGCTGAAAATTCTTGCCAGCAACCTCTCCGTAGATCTGCTGCGTCTTTCAGGGGTGAAGGTATTCCTTGAAGGAAATATTATTGATCTCGGTGCCAGCAAACTCCAGGTGGTTGATGCCTGTAGCGGCTTACGCTATGTGATGCCGATGTTTCTTATGGCCCTTTTACTTGGCCACCAGTTCACTGCTATTTTCTGGAGAAAACTATCTCTTGTTGTCTTGGTTCTGCCTATATCCGTTACTATCAATGCCTTTCGCATCTATGCCACCGGCATGCTGACGGAGTGGGGATATCCCGAACTTGCTGAAAACTTTTTTCATGACTTTGCAGGAATGGTTATTTTTCTCCTGGGAGGGGCTGCATTACTGCTTTTCGTCCTGCTTGTTAATAGATTATTTCCCCCAAACCACACAGCCAGGATGCCGGGCCATGATTTCAAAGGCAAGGTGAGTACGAAACGTCACCTTGCCTTTGCCTCCATGGCGATCAGTATACTTTTTGTTCTTGGCAGTTTTGTCCTGAACAGCTACTCAAAGACAATTATTATTCCGGACCGCACGACATTTGAGCAGTTTCCGACCGAACTGGCCGGTTGGCAGGGTACAAAGATTATCCTGTCGCAAGAAATTCTGGACCAGCTTTGGTCAGATGATTATGTCAACATTGCTTTCACCAATCCCGGTAAAGCAAACCGAATCTTCTTGCTGATCCCCTATTACGAGTATCAGGAAACCCGGCACACCGCCCACGCCCCGGAGTCATGTATGCTTGGTGGCGGCTGGTCAATACTGGCGTCCGCGAAAACAGTCATAAAACCTACCGGCGGCGAGAGTGTGCCGGTTATGAAGTCGCTTATGCAGAAAGGGGACCACAAACTGATAAGCATTTATTTCTTCTTGCAGCGTGGCAAGGTTATCACCAGCCCCTGGATGAATAAGTTCCATCTCATGCTTGGCGCCATGAGCGAGAGGCGCACCGACGGCGCCCTGGTCCGGATTGAAATGACAGTCTCTCCCGGCCAGTCCCTGGAGGAGGAATATGTTGAACTCCAGCAGTTTTTCAGTGCCATGTGGCCTTTGCTGCCTGACTATATTCCCAATTAAACTCTTATATATAATGAAACAGCTTACGAGTGCCGGAACAAAATGATCCAGCAACAAGTATATATACTCAATACGTTCTTGATGGTAGCTGATGCCCTGTGCATAATAGTCTCTGCCTATGCGGCCTATTATGCCGACCTGTTTTTTCTTGAAGAATATACGCCTTTGAATGGATACTTTTTTCTGATAACCATCCTTTCCGTCATGTTCGTCAACAACTATTTCATGGGTCGATTCCACCTCTACAGCGAGATCTCCCATCCAACGATGGCTAGTCTTGTTCAGGCTATTTTCAAGTCAGTTGCCGTCGATTTTGTCTTGTTGACGGCAGCTGTATTTCTTCTTGGTTTTACCGAATTCAGTAAGACCTTTCTCTGGATTTTTGCCTTTTATACCTTTCTCATCATTCTTGTTGTCAGGGTGAGTGTACGTTTCTATGTCACCAAGATATCCAGAGACGGATACAATTCAAGAAAAATACTGGTTGTGGGGGATTCAGACCGCGGAAAGCTTGTTACTTCCGCTCTGGAAAATCAGTTGAGCTGGGGGCATGCAATTGTCGGCCACCTGAATGTCGGTGCCTCTAAAGACGTTATAAAGCAAGGGGATGAGGCGGCTGCCCTGCTGCAGCAGCTGAAAACTAAAGCAATTGATGAGGTGCTTTTTGTCCTGACCAGGACCAGTACGGTAGATTTGAACCAATGCCTCAACATCTGCCGGAAGATGGGAGTGCCTGCCCGAATTCTGCCAAGTCTCTGGACGCCGGAAGGCAATACCTTGACGGTAGAGGAGATCCAAAACATCCCTTTTCTGAATCTACGGGTTGATAATTTTGACGCCCAATGCTTGATGTGGAAAAGGTTGCTCGATGGGGTCGGGGTAATTGTCGGGGTGAGTATATTTTTTAGTCTCTATCCCTTTGTTGCTATCGCCATCAAGCTGGACTCTCCCGGGCCTGTGCTGTTCGGCCAGCAGCGCAAAGGCAAACACGGGAGAACCTTTAAACTCTATAAGTTTCGAACCATGTGTCAGGACGCCGAGGGGATGAAAGATCAGCTTCGAGAAAAAAATGAGATGAAGGGGCACATGTTTAAGCTGACTGAGGACCCGAGAATAACTCGTGTCGGCAGGTTTCTTCGGGAAACATCCATAGATGAAATTCCCCAATTTATAAACGTCATCAAGGGGGAGATGAGCCTGGTCGGCACCCGCCCGCCAACCCTGGATGAAGTGGAAAAATACCAGCCTGAGCATTTAAAGCGGATTTCAGCCAAACCGGGCATAACCGGAATGTGGCAGGTCTCCGGCCGCAATCGGATCAAGGACTTTGACAAAGTGGTCGAATTGGATTGCCAGTATCTTGACACCTGGAGCCTCTGGGGCGATATCAAAATAATTTTCAAAACAGTTTTTGTTGTGCTGCAGCGCAAGGGCGCGGTCTGAAACCTTTCCGGCGGCGCAACACCACAATCACAACACCAATAGAGCAATTCAGGAGAATCCGATGAAAAAGAAAATGTATAAAAACTGGCGCCTACTGCTGGCACTGACTGTCCTACTTGTGACCGCAGTCTCCTGCTCAAGCCCGGAGCAGAAAAAATTGAGTTTTTATACGAGCGGTACGGAGCTTTTTGAACAGCAAGACTTCGGCAAGGCAAAACTTGAATTCCGCAACGCCTTGCAGCTCGATCCCAAGTATGCGGATGCCTTCTATATGCTGGGAAAAGTGGCGCTGGAGGAGGAAGAGCCCCGGGCAGCGTACGGAAATTTCCTAAAGGTCATTGAACTCAATCCGGACCATCGTGATGCCAAAGTTCAGTTGGCAAAAATTTTTCTGGCTACACGGGATCTCAAATCAGCGCAAGATCATATCGATACAGTCCTGGCGGCAGAGCCCCAGCACGATGATGCCCTGCTCGTCAAAGCGACCATTTTGATTATTGAGAAAAAAAACGATGCCGCTGTTGAAATACTTCAAAAATTGCTCCAAAAGCCAGGAGCTACCAAAGAGGCCTATGAGCTTTTGTCAATTGCCTATAATGGGATGCAGCAGAAAGAGCAGGCCGAACAAACACTCAAGGCGGCTGTCGCTGCCTTTCCGGATTCTATCTCCACCTGGCGCCTGCTGGCAAACAACTATTTAGGAAAGAAAGAAAAAGACAAGGCCATCGCGGCCCTGGAAAAAATTGTCGCAATTGACCCGGATCTGCTGGAGAGCCGCCTGGAAATTGCCACTATTTATTTAGCCTCAGATGAAGAAGAAAAAGCACTCGCACTCCTTGATAAGGCCTCACTTGTTGCCCCAGAGAAAGAAGAGAACTGGATTAAGATTGCCAACTTCCTGCTTGCCAAGTCCATGATGGAAAAGGCAGAATCCATTTTGCAGACCGGTCTTACTCATAACCGTGCCAGTTTTCTTCTGCGCTTCAAAATAGCCGAGTTATATGTTGCCCAGAATCGAATCGACGACGCTATTGCTCTTGTTAAAGAGTGTTTAACGCTTACAAAAGACCAGCAGGACCCTAACATCAGTCAGGCCCATAATAATCTCGCCCACATATTTTTAAAAATTGGTGAAATAGACAAAGCTTCCGAGGCTGTTAAGCAGGCCCTTGAAAGTAATACTAAAAGTGTGGAGGCGCACTTCACTCAAGGAAATCTCTACCTTTTCGAAGGGCGTCCTGAAGATGCCATCGCCGAGTTCAGAATTGTCCAGGAGGAAAAATCTGATTTTATTCCCGGACGAATTCGTTTAGCGCAGGCCCATATGCGCAATAATCAGCCGCAGCTGGCAAAAGACACCCTGCAGCAGGCCCTGAAAGAATCTGCTTATAACCTGCAGTTGGTGCAAGCCCTGGCTAAGCTTCACGTCATTGAAGAAAATGTTGGTGAAGCTATTTATCTGTATCGTAAACAGATCAAAAAAAATCCAGATGATCTTCGCAGTCGGGCAGAGTTGGGGGATCTGTATCTTTTGTCTAAACAGCATGATCAGGCAATTAAAATATTTGAAGAGATAAAGAGTGCCTCACCGGATATCCCGGCTGGATATATAAAAGTCGCGCAGCTACATGCCTCTGAAGGCAAACATGCCAAGGCTGCAGCCGTTTTAAAAGAAGGACTCGCTGTCCAGCCGGACTCAACCGCGCTTATTGAACAACTTGTGCAGGCCTATATCCAGGATGGTCAAAGCGACAAGGCCAGGGCTTTTTGTCGCAAACAGATTACGAGAAACCCGGAAAACCCCTATCCCTACAATCTTCTCGGCAGTATCCAGATGCGCGAAAAGGATTTTGCCGGTGCGCTGGAATCGTTTCGTAAGGCCGTTTCTTTAAACGAGCAGTGGCTGACTCCCCTCAATAATCTCGCAACGGTACTGCTGATCCAGGGTAAAAAAGAAGAGGCGGTGAAGAATTTTCAGGCCTCACTAACAAAAAATCCAAAAAATACGGCGCTCTATCAAGTATTGGGCCAGCTTTATGAGCAGGAAGGGAGTTGGCAAGAAGCCGCGGTTCTATATGAAACAGGCCTCAAAGAGCTGCCGACGGAATGGTCACTGTTCAACAATTTCGCCTATTTGCTGGGTCAAAATGCCAATTCTGCCGAAGATTTTCAGCGGGCCCTGGCCTTGGCTAAAAAGGCACTGCGGCTTAAACCCGATTCGCCTCTTGTGCTGGACACCATCGGCTGGATTCTCTATCAGATGAAAGATTATCCCCAGGCCAACACCTATCTGGAAAAAGCACTGGCCAACAATGACAATGCCCCGCCTGAGATACAATACCATCATGGCATGGTGCTTTACGAAAGCGGCCAAACTGCCGAGGCCATCCGGGCGCTTAAGCTCTCCCTGGCCGGGGAGCAGGTTTTTCGTGGCAGAGATGAGGCGCAGGCTCTTTTGAACAAGTTACTTACGCAAGGGTAGTCTGATATTGATATCCATAAATCAAGGACCGCTAAAACATTCACAAATCGGGTCCGTACATTCTTAAATGCCAAAGGAAAAACAGATGCGCAGAGTAGTTTTGATTATACCGTTTCTATTCATCTTGGTCCTGATAAGCCACCACGTCTGGGCTGATGCCGGTGCCTTGCCGGAAACAAGTCCGTCGTCTGGCTCTGGCACCGCACCATATTGCATTGGTCCTGGTGACATACTCGAAATTACAGTATGGGAAAATGCCGACTTGAGCCGACAGAGGTCTGTCCTGCCTGATGGGACAATTACTTTACTATTGCTCGGCAGTTTCGTGGCGGCGGGTAAAACCGTTACCACCCTTGGCCGCGAGCTGTCTGAGAAACTTATCCAATTTGTGCTTGATCCCATTGCCACGGTCAGTGTTCTCCAGCCGAACAGTTTGAATATCTATGTTATCGGCAAGGTCCATAATCCCGGCAGATTTCAGCTTGTCGGTTCTGTGGATGTTTTTAAGGCCCTTGCCATGG
>JADGBM010000100.1 GCA_015231515.1 Desulfobulbaceae bacterium | reverse complement strand
CAAATGGTTCATGCCGAATCCACGGTTAGGTGAACGGCAGAAAACATGCGGTAACGCTGAGTGTATGAGAAAGTGGCATACCAAGAAATGTGCAGAATGGAACAGAAAGAACCGTAGTAATTATTTTCAGGCAAATTACTTGAGCGGTAAGTTGGCGCCTTTAGCAGCTAAAGAAAAAAAAGGCGCCGGAAAGTCAACTGCCACCCCCACTCGGCCATCCCCTCCACTTGCCGAAACCGGCAAATTCCCGAAACTACCCCGCTCTCTTCTTCAAGAGGTGATTGGCGGGCAACATCTCGTAATTATTGAATATATGGCACGACTACTCTTCCGGTCAGTTCAAGAAGTGATCAAGCGGCAACCTGTTGTAATGACAATTGATTTGGCACAACTACCCCCAGAGTACTGTTTAAGAAGTGATAGTGCCTCCCAAGTTCCATAGGGTACATTTTGGCAATAGAGCATTGCTCAGGAGGTATTTAATGGCAGACATATCTTTATCCATACGCACACAGCCCAACGAAATAATAGAGCTCCCTCTTACTGGTATTGGTGAACGATTCAGCACGTTACGGATCATCAATCCAGAGGCGGACAGCGCCGTACTGCGGTCGATGGAGAGATATGGCCAAATAACGCCGGTAGTTGTCAGCAAAGTTTCCAGCAATGAATATCAGCTGCTTGATGGGTTTAAACGTCTGCGGGGTGCCAGGGCTCTCACAATGTCGGGACTCAAAGCTCGGATCATGTGTTTGAACATTCGGGCTGGGAAGGCGGCGCTTATGCAATTGAACTGGGTGGGGAAGTCAATAAACAGCATGGAAGAGGCTTTGGTGGTGCACTCGCTTTTTCATGAAGACAGTCTGAGCCAAGTGGAGATTGCCACCCTGTTAGGTCGGCATAAAAGCTGGGTTTGTCGCCGGGTTGCCTTGATCGATCGGTTGTGTGATGAGGGTCGTGATCAGATAAAACTCGGTTTGTTGCCGATCAGCATGGGCAGAGAGCTGGTCAAGTTGCCACGTGGCAACCAAGATGCACTCCTTGAGGCGATCCGTAAACATCATCTCAACTGCCACGAGACCAAAAAGCTTGTTGATGAACTACAGGCCAGGCCGGAGCGCGAGTATCAGGCCATTTTACAAAGACCATGGGAGGTACTGGAGGAACAGGATCATCTGGACACCACGGCCAGCAATTTTTTCCCACCACTCGTTCGGACGATACACCGCAAACTCATAATTATGGAGCGGCAGTGTTTATTGGTTTCCAGTGTAGTGCAGAGCACAGAATTTGGCCAATTTGAGGAGAAAGAAGAAAGGTTTCTCCGTCAGTGTTGTGAGCAGGCTGCGCAGACACTTGATCATACCGGAAAGGAACTTCAGCGGATCGTGCGGCGTGACCAAGGAGCAAGCCAATGACGATAATCATCCACAGCAGAGAGGAGCTGGAGCATCTGTTGGTGACCATGCATGGCAATGGCTGGAGCATACGGGGGTTGCATCGCCATTTTTCCATCAGCCGGAACATGGTGCGGCGGATTTTGCGTAAGCACCAAACTGACCGGGAGCACGGGCATGATATTGTTCAGAAGAAGGTCGCTTGCCGAACAATGCGGGCCAGTAAGCTGGATCCGTTTATCGATCAGATCGCCGAGTTGTTCAAGGATTTTCCCAAGATAACCGGCCAGCGCATTTATGAAGAGATTCAACAGTCCGGCTACGACGGCGGGATAAGTATTCTGAGGGCCCGGTTACACAGTCTGCGCCCAAAACCCAAAAAGACCCCGGTAATCCGCTTTGAAACCGAACCTGGCCAACAAGGTCAAATGGACTGGAGCCCTTATACCATTGATTTCCAGCGTACCGGTAAGACCAAGGTCAACTGTTTTTCTTATATCCTTGGATTTTCACGACGGCAGTACATCGATTTCACCTTACGTCGAGAGTTTTTCACCTTGATTCGGCGTCATCAGGACGCCTTTACCTACTTCAATGGCTCGCCCCGGCAGTGTTTGTATGACAACGAAAAAACTGTGGTGCTGCGCTGGGAGGCAGGCAAGCCGGTATTTAATCCATCTTTCGCAGCGTTTATCACTCATTACGAGTGTAAGCCCATCGCCTGTCTGCCAAGGCGGGCCCAAACGAAGGGAAAAGTGGAACGACCTTTTCAGTATGTGGAAAATAACTTGCTTGGTGGCAGAAAATTTCAAGACCTTGATGACTTGCGCAACTGTGCCAAATGGTGGCTGCAAAACCGCTCTGACACCCATATCCACGAGACGACCCGCAGGCCACCACTGACCTTGTTTTTGGAAGAAGAACAAGAGGCGTTGATTCCTTTGCCGCGTCATCCGTATGATGCCTCTGAGGTCTCCTTGCGAGTGTGCAGCATTGAGGGATATCTTGAGTTTGAAACCAACCGCTATCCGGTGCCCTACGAATATGTGACTGATATCCTGACCATGAAGGCCACGGAGCACGAGATCTTCATCTATTCGCCGACCTTAACCTTGATTGTGCGGCACGAACGACTTCCGGCCGGAGCAGTCATCGCCCTTGACGCAAACGGTATCCACGGGGCTCGCGCCGTTCGTTATGGCCTGGAACCGGTTCGGGATCAATTCCTTGCCTTGGGGGATGATGCCGCCACCTTTCTTCAGGGACTCAAGGAAAAACAACCGAAAAACTGCGGCTTCCATGTCAGATCCATCCTGCGTCAGCAGGAAACCTACCACTGTGACGACATCCATAAGGCGATTAGCCATGCTTGCCGCTACCATGCCTATGAGCACAGTGCAGTGGAACGTATTCTCAGATCCAGGGCAAAACCGCGCAGCCTGGAATCATATCGCAACGAACGGGCTGCAGACAATCTAAGAAAGGCCCTGCCATCAATCAAACAACGTCCATTACAAGAGTACAGCACACTGTTAGGAGACAATAGCGATGAAAACTCGACCAGCAAAGACCGGCATGGAATTGATTCAAAAGAACCTGAAAATATTAAAGCTCAGCACAATAACAACGATTCTGGATGAAGAATTGGCCCGCGCTGCCCAATTGGCCTCACCGCCAACCGAATTGCTCGGGCGACTGCTGGCTGCGGAGGCCGACGCTCTCACCCAACGAAGAATCGAACGTCGAATCAAAGAATCAAAGCTTCCGGAACGAAAACTGTTGGCCGATTTTGATTTTGACTTTCAGAAAGGGGTGGACAAGGCTCAGATTATGGATCTGGCAAAGCTTGATTTTGTCCATCGCAAACAAGGGGTTATTTTTGCGGGTAATTCTGGGACAGGAAAAAGCCATATCGCCAAGGCCTTACTCTTATTAGGCTGCCAGGGCACCTATTGCTGCCGGTATACCACCGCAAGCGACATGCTCAGAGATCTCCTGGCCGGACTAGCTGACGACACCCTTGCCTTGAAGCTGAAGCGATATCTCACCCCTGACCTGCTCCTCATAGACGAAATTGGCTTCGATCGCCTGGAACAGATGGATGCTCGAAACGCCAGCCTCTTTCACAAGGTGATTGATGGCCGATACTGTAAAAATTCTACGATGATAACCTCAAACATTGATTTTAAAGAACTTGGTGACTATTTGGGCGACCCGGTTATCACCACCGCTATCGTAGACCGTATGGTGCACCATTCCATCATCCTGAGCATCGAAGGCCCTTCCTGGCGACTCCACGAGTCACAGCAGTTAAACAACACGAACAGCTTCTAGCTGTGACTAACTTGCCATAATCCACAGAAATTCTCCTTCTCAAGCAGATTAATTGCCCATCCTAGCTGTTATATTGCAGCACAAGTAAACTTCCACCGCCTTCACCCACCAAAACGGCACAGTGCTGGGATCCCGTCCGCCCTACGGGCTTCCGGTATCCCAGCACTGTGCCGTTACCTGTTTCTGTAACAATTTGGCCTTTCATAGTATTATTGCGATGATTTACAGGGTCCGTTAACCGGTGAAAAAATCAATGGGATTTTCAATATGGCAACTTCTGGGTGGGTTCAAAACAATTCAACAAGTGGGTCCATTGTTTCTCGGCGGTGACACAAGAAGGCGTAGGACCTCCTCTATGCTGAGGATAACCGGCAGTTTTCGGCCTCGTGGGCGAGGTGGCAAACCAAAGCGATCATCAACTTCTCGATCACAAATGTGTCTGTAGAAGAAAGTGATCCCACTCAAGTAACTTTTGCATGATGTCCATTCTAATTTCCGCTCAGTAATAAGGTGATGGAAATAGGCTCGAACTTGATCATCCATCAATTGAACCGGGGGCAGATTGTAGTATTGAGCCAGACCTCTGACTCCTGTGATGTAATTCCTCTGGGTGTGCTCTGCCAAACCATAAAAGTTCATACGGTCAACAAATTGTTCTTTGCTTGTGCTCATGAAGTGCCTCCTTGGGTAAAATGAATAAGAATTACGTTACAAATTCTTATCGTCCAAAGAGGTTTTTGTGATAGAGTGATTTTTAAAGTCAGGTATTATTAGATGAGTGCGGAATTTATATGATGAATGGTGCGCCCCGGAAGTTGTCCGCGCAGCGGTTCAGTTCTTAGGAGTAATCTTAACTCCAAGATGTAATCCTTCCCCAAACAAGATTACATCTGGCTGTTAAGATATCATCGGCACAGATAAACAGGTTAATGATTACCACCGGTCAAGGTGCTTTTGGAAGCAGATTTTTTTTTGGATGAGCCAGAAAATCTTGCGTTATTTTCTGTGAAGATTCAATAGTCCAGAGTCAACATATCTCCTGAAAAGGGCGTCTTTATCTTTTCTTACAACCAACTGTTTTTTATTATATTTTCCAAGCATTATCCGGAAATTTGCAGCTTATGCGACAATTTTTTTGCAACTATTAAAACAAGAATATTAAAACAAGAATTTTGGCAAGTAGTTGATTTTATTAGAGTGGAATTTGTAGCTTATGAGTGAACCAACAGTTGTGGGTCAGGACAATAGTTGCAAAATAGCGCTATAAGCTGCAAACATAGATAGCTGAAAAAAAAGCCTGAAAACAAATGTTTTCAGGCTTTTTTCTTTTGGCCTCATTCATTTTTTGTGATAGCTTATTTGAAGATATATACCTTCAGATAGTGCCATCTATAAATTTAAACCTCAGCCCAGCAGAAAAGGAAGATATCCAATGAAAACATACTTCAACGACAGGCTAAAATTTACTTTCTTGGCACTAATAATATGTTTGTTTGTGCCAACAAGTGGCTTTTGTGATGAGGAGTTCACATATTATCATACCGATGTAGAATTTCGCCATTACATTCATGTCGAAGGCCAGGGCATTGCGTGTGATGCGTGCCACTCAAAATTAAAAAATGGTGTCTATAAAATGCTCGGTCATGATGTTTGTGTAAGTTGCCACCGAGAATCAATAGAAGTATTTGAAATAACCGAGCACACCTGCGGTGTATGCCATAAATCTATAGAAAAAGTGGGGGATGAATTTAAAATCCCCCTTCGCATGGGCAATAAACCTCGCAACATTTTATCTCACACCAAAGCATTGGAGGGTATATGTTTCATTTGCCACGGGGACATGCTCGATGAAATTGTTGATATAGGCATTATTCGCACAGAAGCAGGCAGGTTTCGAGTACGAGAAAGAGCCCATCGTTTTCATTTTGCTGCCCAGTGTGAAAAATGCCACGAAGGGTTTTCGCCAGATGCTGCACCAGACAATCACACAGACGACTGGAATAAAAAACATACAAAAGTTGCACCTACATTTAACTGCAGGATATGCCATACTAAAAGTTACTGCCAGTCATGCCATATTGATGTGTATTAGCCTGTAAAAACACTCTTTTAAGGCTTCTCCTTTTCTTGATCCCTTTTCATGTCAAAAGCTCTTCGTACAGGATCTCAAGGTTGATACCACATGAAATTGCTCGACGCCCACCTGCATCTGCAGGATAAGCGCTTTAATGGAAAGGTCGACGAATTGATCACCGCCGCCTTCAATGAGGGTGTTGAGCGAATGATCTGTTGCGCAACCTCCGAAAAAGACTGGGATCAGGTGATAGAGCTGGCTGACAGACATCCATCAGTTGTGCCCATGCTTGGAGTACATCCCTGGTCGGCCCACAAGGTTACATCGGGGTGGCAAGAGCGTTTTGTCAAACTATTAAAAAAGACAGGTGCGGGCGTAGGCGAGATTGGCCTGTGCAAGTTGGTAGACATTAATCCTGCGGCCCAGGAGGAGGTCTTTGCCATGCAGTTAGCCTTGGCCTCTGAGATGCGAAGGCCAATTGCCGTTCATTGCGTCCGTCGATGGGGGCGTTTACTGGAAATGCTTTCCGATAGTTATCCACTTGAGGCGGGATGTATGATTCATGCGTTTGGTGCTTCAGAAGAGGTTATGGACAGGCTGCTTGAACTGGGGGCCCTGCTATCCTTTTCAGGCCGGCTGGCTGACCCCCGCAACGAAAAAATGCGCCGTCTTTTTATTGCCGCCCCCATTGACAAGGTTCTTTTGGAAAGTGATGCCCCGGATATGTACTGTGGCGCACTGGTTGGCGATGCCTCTGGTCTGAAAAGCAATAGTACACCCGCTATGACTGCAAAACTATACCGCTTTGCGGCTGATCTTAAAGATATGGATCTTGAGCAGTTCGCTGCTCAGGTTTGGAAAAATGGACAGATTTTTACGCATTGAACGGCTGCTTGGGCCTGAACGTTTTGACCGTCTTACCAAAAGCATGGTGACCATAGCAGGTCTCGGTGCTGTGGGCGGGCATGTCATGGAGGGTCTGGCCCGCGCGGGGGTTGGCAAGCTTCGACTTATTGATTTTGACCGCATTCACCACCATAATATCAATCGTCAGATTCTGGCCTTGGAAAACACGGTTGGCATGAGCAAGGTTCAGGCAGCCTTGCAGCGAGTGCTGCAGATTAACCCCCACTGCCAGGTGGAGGCCCTTGAGTTGTTCATCGACAGTGAAAGCATGGAACAGGTCTTACACCCCAGGCCCCACCTGCTTATTGATGCTATTGATTCCCTTAACCCAAAGGTTTCTCTGTTAACCGCCTGCGTGTCAGAAAAGATCGAGGTTATCTCATCGATGGGTGCAGCGCTGCGAACCGAACCCAACTTAGTGCGATACGGTGATCTGATGGAAACCAGCAAATGCCCCCTGGCCCGACGGGTACGCAAGGCGCTTAGAAAGCGTGGCATAGGCGAGGGAATCACCTGTGTCTATTCAACCGAGGAGGTGACTTTTGAATATATCGATCCAGAAGAGGAGACGGTGTGCGATGATGCGTTACCGGAGCATGGTCGTGGCCGCAAGCGCAGAGTTCTAGGAAGCCTCCCAACCCTGACTGGTATCTTCGGGTTGACCATTGCCAACCTGGCCATTAAAAAGCTGATTGAGCACCAGCACGGATCAACTCCTTGAGGTTTGTTTGCCGCTGACTGGTATCCTGATTCTGGACCGCCATGGCTAACGCCTTTCGTGTACCAACAAAGACAGCCAGCCTCCTGGCTCTGGTAAGGCCGGTATAGATGAGATTTCTGAACAACATCTTGAAATGCTGGGTGGTTACCGGAATAATAACCGCCTCAAATTCACTGCCCTGAGATTTGTGGATCGTAATGGCGTAGGCCAGATCCAACTCCACGATATCATCTTTTTGATAAAATACTTCCCGGCTATCCGGGAAAAAGGCAATAACACAGGTTAATTCCGTATTGTTAATTGCCTTGATGATGCCAATATCGCCGTTATAGACACCGAGATCATAATTATTTCTCCGATGAATTACCCTGTCACCAACCCGGAAAACTCTCTCACCCACTCGTAACTGACTCTTCCCTTCAGAGGGAGGGTTAGCCGAGGCCTGAATCATACCATTGAGGCTGACCGTACCGAGGCTGCCCCTGGTCATTGGTGAAAGAATCTGAACTTCACAGTTTCGGCCGAAGTACTTCGGTATCCACTCCAGATACAATTTCCTGATTATATCTGAGGCCGCCAACCCGTAATGCAGTGATGACCAGGGGTGCACCTTTTTCAAAACCGAGAGCAACTCGTCAACTTTAGTTTCCGCCCTGCATACCTCTTCTAAATTAACATGCTGAAATTTCTTGGGGATAACAAGTTCTGTCTCATAAGGAACCATCACCTCACTGGTTCGGAATTCGTAGAGGCTGGCATCATAGTCCGTGGAACTGTCAGTCTCAGAGGCCTTGAGCTCGCCGAACCGTTTAACTTTTCCGACAAATGATATCTGCTCTTTGGTGGCTTCCTCTGAATCAAGAAACAGGCAATCAATTTTATTTTGCCATAGTTCCGGTTTTTTGAATGGCGAATCGATATGAGGTATTTCCCCGCTGTTGATCTGATGGGCATATTGGATAATAAATGACTCCTGGGCCTGCCGGAATATTTGAGTCAGCTTGAAACATGGTACCTTTCCGGAACCAATCATATCTCTCAGTACGTTGCCGGCGCCAACTGAAGGGAGCTGGTCAGCATCACCGATAAAAAGAACCTGGCTTGTGTCAGGGACTGCTTTTAAGAGCGATGCCGTCAGGTTGATGTCCAGCATAGAGCATTCGTCAACGATGAGAAAATCTACCTCCAGCGGCGACTCCTGGTTCTTCTTAAATTTGCCAAGCTGCCACTCTAAAAGGCGGTGGATCGTTTTTGCTTCCTGACCAATAACCTCACTCATCCGTTGAGCCGCTCGTCCTGTAGGCGCTGCAAGCAGCACTCTCAACTGCATCGCCTCAAGCAGTTTGACGATCACCAGGGTCGTCGTAGTCTTACCAGTGCCAGGCCCACCAGTCAGCACCGAAAACCTTTCTCCGGCAATACTCATAACAGCAGCAGCCTGTTCACCACTTAAGGCTATATCTTTTGACATACAGTAACGGCTAATCCATTTTTCAATCCTCTCCCTGTCAACGTGGAGCGGAGTTGCACAACCAGCCACCTTTCCAGCCACAAACAGCTCATCAAAATAGAGGGATTTCGAATAATAGCAAGCCTCTGTAATCCCTGCAGCAGAGAGAATCTGACGAACCATCAGCTGCCCTTCGTGCTCCATTTGTCCCAGTAAATCCGGCAGCCTGTCTTCAAGATCTAACTGCAATAGCGCTTTAACCTGAACTCCTATTTGAGACTCAGTCAGGTAACAGTGGCCGAAATCTCTACTGGCAGCCAGCACATGCTTGACGCCAGCCATAATCCGTTGGGGACTATCAGTCGCCAGGCCAATACTCAACGCTACTTTATCTGCTGAGAAAAACCCTATTCCATAAAAATCATTTGCCAGTCGATACGGGTCCTCGGTCACGTGGCTAATTGCCTTATCGCCATAGAGCTTATAAATTCTAACCGCAAAAAGGGTGCTGATTCCATGTACCTGCAGAAACATCATTACCTCCCGGAGCGCACGATGCTCAGTCCAAGCAGCACTGATCATTTTCAGCTTCTTGAGGGCAATCCCCGGCACCTCGGTGAGCTTTTCGATCTCTTCTTCAAAGACATCGAGTGTCTGTTTGCCGAAATGACCAACAATGCTCCGGGCGGTCTTAGGGCCAACGCCTTTTATCAGCCCTGATCCCAGATATTTTTCCAGGGCTGCTGAGGTAGCAGGCTTCTTCTCGACAGCTTTTACTGCTTGAAATTGTCGCCCGAACTTCGGGTGAACCGTCCAGTACCCGCTGAACTCCATGGTCGCTCCGGCAAACACCTTTGTCTGGTGGACAATAACGGTTTCCTGCTGGTGCGGATTATTGAAGGGGTGAATACGCAGGATCGAAAAACCGTTATCAGCGTTGTGGTATGTAACTCGATCCACAACACCCCGAACGGTTTCTTCGATCACACCAGTCTGTTTGATTATCAATGGTTGAGGCATAAGATCCAACATAATTTAAAAGACAACAGGATAGCAAAGAATTTATACAAAATCCCCGCTGCAGCAGTAACGCTTAATTGTCGGCCTTCCTGATCCATTGCAAACAAATTGATTTATTCAAACCTTTCGTCGAAGTGATACATTGATACTGTTATACACGAAACTAGAAGCAACAACTCATCTAAGCCGCCGTTCAAAAATACAGTAAAACACCGTGTCAATCAGGAGATCGTGCCCCATGATTTTCCTATCTAATTTAGCTTGACTTTTTGATGTAATTCCTCCGATAATCAGCAAATATACATAAGATGAAAAATCCCCCTGAATCCCCCTTTTAAAAGGGGGATTCAGGGGGATTTTGTGAAGTCTGAGACTAACTCATATTTGTCGCTGCTTTACTGTCTAAATCCCGTTCGCAGGACTTAACCTCCAAGGAAGAGAATCAATGAAAAAAATTCTAATTGTTGAGGATAGCAACCTGTTTGCCGGTCTGATCAGCAGAAAACTTTACTCGGTTTTCGATTATAAATGCGTCGTAAAAAGCACGTATCAAGATGCGCTGTCTGTACTCGAAGAAAATCCTGACCAATTCGTTCTTGCCATTCTGGACTTGAAATTACCTCTTAAAGGGTAAATATTCGGTTTGCCCTGAAAGGGCCAAAACATACCAGCCCAGGGCAACGCCCTGGGGACTGGAATAGTACAGATAGCCCTGAAAGGGCGTGACATCTAAGCTGACCCTGCCGGTTTTAAGCCTATGTGACGCCCTTTCAGGGCTATTTATTAAATGTTCCTATATCCCAGGGCGTTGCCCTGGGCTAGTATGTTACGCCCCTTTGGGGCTGAGGAAAAACACCCGCTAAGGAGGAAATGTT
>JADGBM010000099.1 GCA_015231515.1 Desulfobulbaceae bacterium | reverse complement strand
GCGCCGGGGTTTATAGTTGGAGACATCGATAATCGTTATTTCATCGGGTTCCAGATGCTCTTTGGATTCAGCTTTCTCTGCCTTCAACCGGCCACCGCGCATCCGGTTTGAATACCAGCCGTAATAACGCACTAACTGAAAGTTCTTATCTGGAATATGTTGGGTGATTGAGGCAATAAACTCATCAGCGGTGTAAATAGAAAAGTTTTTCTTGCCGCCTTTGATCTTGCGGTGGGTCATCTTTGACTTGTAAACCACCATGCCGGAACTGCTGGTATAGGTTATTTTCCCTGCCGAGAATGGACTTCTCAGGATATACCGAAGTCTCGCTTTGCTCGCTTATCTGCGCCACCGCAGTCTGGCCCTTATAATCGTTGCGGGCGATGCGTACGCCGTTGTCCACGGAAAATCCCGAAGTATGCCGCCATTTCAGGATCATAGCGATGAATTGATCATCAATCAGGCCCTCCTTTTTCAACATCTTCAGAACTTCCGCCCTGAACAGTTAGAGCAACAGCAGCGTGTAGGATGTCAGGCTTTTTTTCATGGTAAAGCGTCTCCTTGTGGAGTTATGATCGAAAGTGGTGTTTGAGGGAGTCGTAAGATAAAAAATGACGTATCCTGTCGGAATAGTTCGCCAAAACTTAATTCCAACAAAAAAAGGATACGTCATGAGTGAGAATAAAGTCATTGCTCTTAAAAAGCCAGGAGAGATTTGCGGAGATCCATTAACAGAGTTGCTGCGGAGCGGAGCCCGGCAATTGATTTCTGATGCTGTTGAAGTTGAGCTCCAGGAACTCCTCAGTCAGTATGCTACATTTAGGAATGACCAGGGATGCCGGCAGGTAGTCCGCAATGGCTATTTGCCGGAACGGGAGATTCAGACAGGAATTGGCCCAGTTACGATACGAGTTCCTAAAGTAAGAGACAAGAGTGGCCAAGGAATCAAATACAACTCTTCTCTTTTGCCACCCTACCTGAGGAAGACAAAAAGCGTTGAGGATTTATTGCCCTGGTTGTATCTCAAGGGCATTTCCACCGGAGATTTCCAAGAAGCATTACAAGCCCTTCTGGGGAGTGAAGCAAAAGGATTGTCGGCCTCGACAATCAGTCGCTGCAAGCAAATCTGGGAGGAAGAACACGAGACCTGGAGTCGGCGGAGCCTGGACAGGAAACGGTATGTCTATATCTGGGCAGACGGCGTGTATTTCAACATCCGGAGTGATGATGCCAGACAGTGCATCCTTGTTATCATTGGAGTCACGGAGCAAGGGCAAAAAGAGTTTATTGCCATTGAGGATGGTTACCGGGAGTCCGAACAAAGCTGGTCTGAATTACTGCTACGCATGAAAGCGCAAGGGCTCAGGCATCCGCCTGAGCTGACAGTCGGAGATGGCGCTCTGGGTTTCTGGAAAGCGCTAAGGAAGGTATTCCCGGAAACAGCACATCAACGTTGCTGGGTTCATAAAACAGCCAATGTGCTCAACAAGCTGCCGAAGGTGATCCAGCCCAAGGTTAAGCAGGCGTTGCATGAGATCTGGATGGCCCCGACAAAAAAAGATGCCTACAATGCCCTTGATATTGCCGTTGCAACGTACTCATCCAAATATCCAAAGGCCATGGAGTGTCTGACAAAAGATAAAGATGAAATGCTGGCATTTTATAATTTCCCGGCACCACATTGAGTCAACATTTGCCACGGTGAGACTAAGGACCGCAAAGACAAGGGGATGTGTCGCCAGACATACGATCCTGGCCATGGTCTATAAACTCGGACAAAGCTCTCAGAAAAGATGGCGTTGGCTGCGAGGATTCAAGCTGTTAGCAGAGGTGATACGAGGTGTTCAATTCAAGGATGGAGAACGAATTGATCCTTTACAAGAAGGCGAACTGAACAGGGCTGTCATTTGATAACAATTTTCTCAAACACCAGATTTGACTATAACTCCTCCTTGTGCCGGGGGGGAGCTTAACGGTAAGCCCTGGTGTGAAAGGGCCGGTAGCAATGGATGCGCCTGGGGCCGAATTGCCGGTCACCAGATGGCTTGCCAAGAAAAAAGACGGCTGTCAGGGCCTGGTATCTGTATGGCCGGTATTTTGGTAGAGTAAGTTTACCATTTTCAGGAGGATACGTCGCTGAACGAGGCCTTTTTTTGACGCGGAGCTGAAAAAAAGGCCGCTGTTGTGGCGGGAGAGCGCTCACCACGACAACGCTGATATCAGCGCCCTGAGTTCAGATGATCTCAGGCCTTTAACTGGCAGATAGCGGGCAGTGTGCCGTTTTTCTGAGCGGTCTCGTAAACATGCTCGGCAAAGCCGGCGCCGGCCTCGCCGAAGATATTATAAGCGGCCTGGGCCCCGGCTTCCAGCAGTTCCTGGCGCTGGTCGTCGTACATGGCAATGGCGGCAATCCCCCCCTTGAATTCCGCCTTTTTGAGCTGTTCCAGGGCGAACATGTTGGACCGGTGTTTGGGCATGGCCAGCAGGATCAGCTCCAGTTCCTTGAAACCGCCGCGCATCTTCAGCATCTCCCAGAAATCCGGGTCAGCGGCATCACCAAGTACCACATCGCGGCCCCTTGCCTGGTGGGTTGCCACCGATTCTTCGTTGAAGTCGATTCCAACCACCTTGGTGCCGCAGCGTTTGTACATCAGATCGTAGGCGCCGGCGCCGATGCGGCCCATACCAAGGATGGCGACATTGGCATGCAGGGGATGGAGCAGGTCATCCTGATGGCTACCGCTTTTTTCAAAACCGGCGAGGAAATTGTGGAAGCGCTGGTAGAGGGCGGTGCCTTTGCTGTTCAAGGGCGAGGCCAGAATAAAGGTCAAGGAGAGGGAGAGGGCAAAGATGGTGAGCCATTCTTTGCCAAGCCAACCATTGGCCACGGCCACGGCGCCGACGATGAGTCCGAATTCGCTGTAATTGGCCAGGCTGAAGGAGGCCAGCAGGGAGGAGCGGGCCCGCAGGCGAAATTTGCAGAGCAGCAGGAAAAAGAGCATCACCTTAAGGGGGATCAGCAGGCTGAGAAAGCTGGCGATCAGCAGGGTTTGCCAGGTGGGTACACCACTCAGGCCGATACTGAGAAAGAAGCCCACCAGAAAAATCTCTTTGAAGCCCAGCAGGCTCTTGGCCAGTTCCTTGGATTTGGGGTGTCCGGATACCAGGATGCCGATGAGCAGGGCGCCAAGGTCGGATTTCATGGCCACGGCGTCGAAGCTTGCCGCCCCCACCACCAAGGCCAGGAAAAAGCCGTAGAGGATGGTGAGCTCGCCATGCTCGCAGCGGTCCATGATATGGAAGAGCACGGGCTTGATGAGAAAAAGGGCGGCGACAACCGCCAGGGCCCAGGGCGAGGGAATTTTACCGGTGGAGGCAGTGAGGAAGACAACGGCCAATACGTCCTGCATGATGAGGATGCCCACAGCCACCCTGCCGTGGATGGATGACATCTCGCCGCGGCTTTCCAGAATCTTGACGGCAAAGACGGTGCTGGAAAAACTGAGGGCAAAGGAGATCAGCAGGATGCTGGTGAGATCCAGGTCGGTGAACAGGCTGATACCGCTGTAAAGGGCGGCAAAGAGCAGGCCGCTGAAAAAAACAATGGTGGCCAGCATATGAATGGTGGCGCCGGCCCAGACCTCGGGCTTGAGCAGGGTGTCGAGCTTGAGTTTGAGGCCGATGGTAAAGAGCAGCAGGGTGACACCCAGATCCGCCACAAGTTGCAGGGTGGTGCCGCCGCTGACCCCCAGGGCGTTGAGGACAAAACCGGCGGCTAGAAAGCCCACCAGGGGGGGGAGGCCGATCTGCCGAATGATAAATCCGCAAAAAAAAGCGATGGTTATCCAGAGTGGATCCATGGACGACTGCTCCTTGAAGAAAAGTTGGTGTTTAAGGTGATGCTTATGTTTTTATTACTGTTTCACACCCTTGCCGTCAAGGTGATTTGGAGGCGCTTGTGGGGACACAGGGGAGGGGGGCGGCAGGCGCTGTGGCTTATTCGGCAAAGGTCAGTCTGTTGAAGCCGCCTTTTTCATACCAGGGACGAGTGGCTGTGAAGCCGCTGATCTCGACGATATATGCCTCGATAACCAGATAGGTTCTGGTGCCCTTGCGGGTGCAGACGGTCATGGCCTTGCCGTGTTCCCCAAGGGAGGTGTGGAGATGTATCTTTGGTTCATCATGCTCATCCCAATAGATGGAGCCTGTCCCCAGTAATTCACGGGGGGAGTCAACCCTGTGCCAGATCGGTTCCGGCGCCATGGTGGGCGCTTTGGGGCCGATGACCACATCTGCCTCTGCCAGGCCGCGCAGCCTTTCTGATCTTCATCTCGTCCAGACCCGGGAAAAGGGCAAGGGCGTTGTCCAGGGCCGGCGAAGGCCAGGTGTCCCCCAGGGGCTCATCGTTATGAAAGGCATCCTCCACCCCGGTCAGGACATCAGTGATGATGTCGTCACGCAGCCGTTCAAGCTGGTGAAATTCAACATTCTGTTTAAGTTTTGAGCCCTTTTTGTGGGTCAGAACAGCTTAAATGCAGCGGTGGAGCTGCCATGATAATGGCAATTAATACAAGCTACCATGTTGCCGCTACTGGTGCCACCGATGTGACAAGCGCTACAGGCATAACGCTGCACCTGACCGCTATTCCGCTGCGCTACATAGCGGCAGGTGAGCTTGGTCGTTCTTCCAAACATGTTTACCCTGAACAGTTAAGATGTGTCATTCAGGTCTTGCCGATTCTGGTGCCCCGAATAGTCAACAAGTTCCATGACCAGATTAACACCGTGTCGAATTATGATTGCATTCATTATCTATCAGATTTGAGACCCAACCGACCGATAGACAGTTTCTCTTGCTTCCTCAGGTAAGGACAGGAATTGATCAATTTCTTCAATCATCTCAGTTTTATCTTCCATCATCCTGCCTGTCACATTGATATAGTTGTTGGAATGATCACAGGTGATGAATGAAGAAATATCATGGAGTTTTTCCAAAAGTCTTTTCAGCTCCATAACCGTACCTTCAGGTGATTGAGACAGGAATTCACCTGAACGAATTTTCTCCCATAATGGACATCCCGGCTCATTACTTTTGCTGTCGCCGCCATAAAGCCAGAGTCGGCGCAACCTAACAAACTCCGGATTGACCGTATTTATAAGTTCGGCAGTATCGTCAATGTGTTTCTTCCACCACTCACTCCCACCAATACCCAAAAGGACGTAGTAGGAAACCTCTACACCTGCATCTTTTAACCACAAACCAGTCTCACGAATAATTCGCGGTGTCTGACCTTTACGATGAAAACGAAGTACTTGAGGATTGCCTGATTCCAAACCGATATGAACCCGGTTAAGTCCTGCTTCCGCAAGTCGATGGATCCCCTCCCGCCCAATCTTCCAAAGAGTCAATGCCCGGCTATAGCAGGTTAGAGTGGTAATATTCGGAAAAACTTGTCGGATATAGCGAGCGATGCTACTAAATGCATCAACTCCGATCTCCAATGGATCTGCATCACCGCAGAAAGCTGTCTCGGCTCTCGGGTGGAGATCACGGAGCAGGTCTATGTCCTTTTTTATATCCTCAACACTGCGAATAGAAAAATCATTTTGTCCGAGATGAGGATAAATTCCACAGAAAAGGCAATGGTTCCAGTTGCATCCTCGGGTAACGCGGACTAAGAGGCTTTTCCACTCACTGGGTGGACGGATAATGAGTTGCTCTGGTTTGGTGCGTTGTGGTTTAGAGATCAACGAACTTATGTCCCCGGTGTCTTTGAGTGTATACAAGAATATATCAGTTCACTGCATCAGCAAGCTTCGAACCGGCCTTAAACTTTGCTACTGTCTTCGCTTTGATCTTTAACGCTTTACCTGTTTGGGGATTTCGTCCAGTTCGGGCAGCGCGTTTTGACACAGAGAAAGTGCCGAAACCAACGAGCGTTACACTCTCACCTTTTTTGAGCGAGTCGGTAACTGCAGCCATCATTCCGTTGAGTGCCTTTTCTGCCGCTGCTTTACTAATTTCTGCTGATTCTGCGATTGCTGCTGTGAGTTCTGCTTTATTCATTGATGTGGTTCTCCTGTTGGGTTGATTGAAATTTTTCCTATGCAAAAAGATTACTTAACCAGATAGTTCAAGTCAAACTGAAATAATGGTAGGCATTGGCAGACTATCTTGGGAAAAAGAAAGAAATTCAGTAGATGGCTTGATTTGATGCTGGGAAAAACCCTTTCCGAGGGTTTTTGGGGGGTTGATTTTGTTTCTCAGGAGACATCTTGACTTTCGCCTCAGTTAATGTCGATAGATAGCATATTGACTTTCTTTACCTGTTCAAGTGGCAAGATCTTTGAAATATCTTGACCACTGAAAGTGTTGGAATTGACAAAACTATCATGGAACTTGTTGACTATTCGGGGCACCAGAATCGGCAAGACCTGAATGACACATCCTAACTGTTCAGGGTAAACATGTTTGGAAGAACGGCTGAGTTCAGCCGCAACGGGTATGTAGCAGCTTTTGTGTTAATGTTTGAGCGACAGCGAGTAACACAAAAGCTGCGTAGTGCCCGTTGTCGGTCTGCAACGGGGTTTGAAGTCTAATGGAACGAAAACTCACGCTAAGGGTTAAATTAATCCGTCTCAGTTATTCAACTCATCATTATTCCTGAATCTATCTTTCAAATCTGACAATTACAGTTAGTATCCCACCTCTTTTTGGTGTCGAATCGTCAGCAGGGTAACGAAATCGCCGCCGTCGTAGCGATACAACGCGATATAGCCGCTGTCGCCAAAGTCGATCAGCAATTCTCTATGTCCCGGCTCTAAGTTGTCGGCAGGACGTCCGATCTGTGGCTGCTGCCCAAGTGCTTGCACCGCTTTCTTTATAGCGGCAGCGGCACGCTTTGCCACATCTGGGCTTTTCGGGCGTAAGAACTCGCGCAACCTTTCCAGGTCGCGTAACGCTCGCGGCGCAAATCTCACTTGTGGCATATGGGCGCAGCCTTTTCGTTTTCTTCGCCCCACGTATTAAGCCACGTGGAAACTTCATCCCCGGTCACATGCAAGCCGGTTTTCTGGTATTCCTCCCACGCATTAATGGCATCTTGTCGGAAGGATTCGCACTTTTCCTCGCGCTCAAGGTATTGCTGGATAGCCTCGCGCATCACCCAATGTGCTGTACGGCGGTGTGTTTCGGCTAAATGTTCGATTCGGGCGCGTGTTTCTTGATCCAATTTCACAGATACGGTTTTAGCAGCAGTAGCAGGCATAAAGTTTTCTCCATACGGTAACAATAAGTGTTGTTTGGTAACACCAATTATAGCAACTCATCCTTGGTGTGTCAATTTATTGTAGTATTTTATAAACGGTTGACCGTCCAATTTTCATTTGGCGAGCAATATCTGTTGCGCCGAAACCTTGTTTTCGCAAAGCAAAAACCTTGTCTCGGTCTACCGTCAGCTTCCTACCAAACTTTACTCCTTTGGCCTTCGCTTCAATGCGTCCCTCGTTTGTCCTTTCTAAAATTCGTTGTCGTTCTGCCTGAGCTACTGCGGAGAGGATAGTAACCACCATTTTGCCCATCGTACCTTCAGTGCTGATGCTATCGTCCAAAAAGCGGATAGCAACTCCCATTTCATCAAATTCCTTTATCAGGTTGATCATATCAGCAGTATCGCGACCAAGACGATCCAGCTTTTTCACCAGGATAACATCGCCTGTCTCAACTTTGACTCGCAGCAATCGAAGACCATCCCGGTCGACATGACTACCCGTAACCTTGTCCGTAAAGATGCGGTTACCTTTTACCCCTTCCGCTTTAAGGGCTTTGACCTGTATATCGAGTGACTGCTGGCTCGTTGACACTCGAGCATATCCAAAGAGTCTCATGATTCGAAAAGTGTCTCCAAAATCGGTTATTAGAAAGACTGTCCACTAACTCGGTAAAAACGATTTTATAGACAATATATTATAGTTCTTTTATACTGTCTACGAATTTATAACATAGTAGACGATAACAACTTTGCTGTTTGCGCGTTTTTTACATTGGAGGGTGCAATGCCAGTAGATTTTTTGACCGCTGAACATAAAGCGGGGTACAGACAATATGCTGTGCTGGTGAACCAAACGAAGTGCAGCTGGCTCGCTACTTTCTCCTTGATGATACTGACCTTGCCGCTATCTCCAATCGACGCGGGAATCAGAATAGACTTGGTTTTGCGTTGCAATTAACTTCTGTCCGGTTTTTGGGCACTTTTATTTCAGATGTCACGCTAGTACCTGAAAACGTACAGATGTTTGTCGCGCGGCAATTATCAGTTAAAAATGTTTCGGTGTTGGAGAGCTACGCCAAACGCGACAATACCAAGTGGGAACACGCCCTATTGATACGGGAACAGTACGGATACCACGAATTTAGTAATCCTCCTTGGCCATTCCGTTTAAGTCGATTGCTTTTCTCTCGAGCTTGGGCCAGCAACGAAAGACCAACCTTGATGTTCGACTTTGCTACAGCCTGACTGATCCAGCAAAAAGTGTTGTTGCCCGGTGTCACAACGCTTACAAGATTGATCTCCGAAATCCGTGAGAGAGTCGCAAAACGTTTGTGGATACGATTATCATCTTTACCAACGGACGAACAGAAGGCCAAGCTGGAAACTCTTCTGCATGTTCCAGATGGTGAACGAATTTCTCTCTTTGATCGTTATCGAAGAGGTCCTGTAACCATCAGTAGTACAGCCTTTAACGAAGCAATAGAGCGTTACAAGGATTTGGAGCGTAATAGGGGACAGACCCCAATTTAAAATAAACGTGGTCTGTCCCCTAATTCGTCCCTATACATCAATTTTCTATCGTCAAATCTCCCAACATAAAACATGAAGGTAAGCCAAGTTGTCATTGCTCAACTCTACAACATCGCCCAGGTTAACGTAACTCCATGTTGGTTTAGTATTAGCCTCTTTTGAGGCGTGACCAACAAATTTATCAAGAAAACTATTTATAGCCCCTACTTCATTTTTGGGTGAGTGAATAGCCACAACAAAAAGGCATATTACATCGTGATGTGGAATACTTTTTAATTTTCTAATATCTTTCAAAAATAAATCCTTTTCAGGATTTTTGAAATTTAGGCGCGCTTCATTTCCTTCCCACAATAGTTTTACTTCAATATAAATTCCTTTCTCATCTCTCCACGATTCTGCATAAATATCGCACTTGTTGTCACCTCCCCCCACATATTCAGCCTCATAAAAAACATCAACCCCCGAAGATTCTAAATGCTGGCCTATGGCAGCAACTACATTTGCCTCATTAAAGCCGTCAAACTTTGTTTGATTATTTTCTTTCATACCCCAATAACCAGCAGCTTTACGGAGAAGTATATTTGAGACTCGTACGGGAAGATCTGCCCAATCTATTTCCATTAAACTTCTGGGATATTTTTTTTCTTCACTCAGTGTCATATTCAAACTCCTTTTTGATTTTTATCGCAGGTATCGATTCCCCATATTCTTGATTTTATTCTCAAGCTCCTCAACCAACCAATCTGGTTCCAATAGCTTCGCTTTTTCCCCCCAAGATAAAATCCAGCCAATCACCTCAGGCTCAGAAGAAACCATACAAGTTAATTGCATTCTATTATGATCAAGCCAAGTGATTTCTTGATTTGGGCTCCATGTTCGTTCTGAGACATAAGCGGCAGCAAAATCTGAGAATTCAATTGTAACTTCGAACGACTCTTCCTCTTTTATAATTCCAAAGGTTTGATTGAGAAATTCCTCAAAATTATAATTCTCTGGAGAGCTAAACTCTTCCTCAGTCAGTTGAACATCTTTCATTCGGTGTACAACAAACAAACGGCTACTGTCAATTAATGGGATATCTTCCTTATCATTTTTAGTCTTTCGCCCATGGAGATAAATCGTGTCGTTGTGGGAGAACAATTTGAGCGGGGCGACAGAATAAGATTTCTCATTTTTGCTAAGTATCGGCTGGTAGATAATTTTACATATTTTTCTCTCATCCAGCGCTCTAGCTATGGTTCTGAGAAGTTTTCCGAAAGGTGTATAGTCAACACTACCAGGATGATAGGAAGCGAATTGTTTATTGGATAATGCTTTTTGCCCCGACAACAAACTGCTTTTTTCAATTGCATTTGATGTTTCTTCAAACAGGTCCGTTCCCAACAAATGCTCTGTGAAATGTTTACACATTTGGAGCGACCAAATCTCACCGGACGTAAGAGGAAGTAATGGTTTAGATCCCTTTAGTTGTTTCAGCTTATAATATTTTCGTCGGTCTTCTGTCGTTTCCTCAATCTCAACACCATAGGACATCTGTATATCGCTTATAAGACGCATAACTGTCTGTTTTGAACAATCAAGCAACTTAGCCAATTCGATGAGTGAATACTTCTCTTGAGAGAAAAGTAATTTCGCAAACAAACTTATTAGTTTTTGCCCGTAACTTCGATATGGGTCTTTCTTCTCAGGCATTTTTCTCCAAGAAATAAATTCACGTTCCGCGATATGGAATATAGATAGGTTATCATAAAAGCTAAAAAATATACAAATAGAGAAAACGTTAAAGGACTTTAAGGAAAGAGAGTTCTCAAAATAGAGGGGAATTCAATGGATTCAGTAAAAATAACCCGAGAGGGTCAGGATCAAATAATTTTGGCTATCCAACGTTTGCAAGAACTCCTTAAAGATGTTGAGACGTTATACCTACAAAAGGAGTTTGAATATGACACTGAGTGAAGAAAAAAAATATCCCAGAAGTTTAA
>JADGBM010000098.1 GCA_015231515.1 Desulfobulbaceae bacterium | reverse complement strand
AAGGATACAATAAAATATGAAACTGAAAACAGTTGGAATTTTCGTGCTGGCTGGCAGTCTATGGTTTGCTGGTTTGGCCCAGGCAGAAGATTTGTTCTTTGATGATTTCTCGACAGATTTATCCTCATGGAACGCTACTGAGCAAGGAAAATGGCTGGTTAAAAACGATGAACTTTATAGCCACTCGAATGCTGGATGTGAAAAGACCAACTGCCCGCATTCAGATTTACTCCTTAATGATGCTATTCAGCCCACTGGCAGCTATAAAGCTTCTTTCGATTTCAGGAAAACAGTCAGTGCCTCGCAGTCGAAATCGTTGAACACCGTGGCTACTTTTGTGTTGTGGAAGGACGAGAACAACAAGATAGCGATCGCAATTGGAGACCAAAGCCAGCCACATAAAGAAAAACAGCATAAAGAGATTGGCGTAGTGCTGTCATCATGGGATGGAGAATCCTGGCTAACCGATGCAAGCGACACCTTTGACTACGACTGGGACTCAGACGACTGGCACACAGCCTCTCTTGAAAAAAATGGAGCAATATACTCCATCTATATCGATGATATTTTCCTTACTGAGTTTGAAGACAGTTTTTTAAGCGGAAAGGGGAAAATTGGAATACACGGTTCAGCGACTGTAACCGCAGACAACTTTGTACTTTCAGAAATTACCAGACCCGTCAGCAAATGCCCCAGGCAGAGATAGAAAGCACCCGAATCCGAATACGATAAAATCGGCCACTTGAGCCCCCCTCCGAACCCCTTCTCTTGACGCTTGAAACTCGACACTCACTCTGCACCTCCTAAAACAGGCGTCCTATCAGGGCGCCTGCCTCATAAAGAACACAAAGAGGCATCGCCACCAATACCGTAGAGACAGGTTCACCTGCCGTAAGTAGAAAACTCAACACAAAAATTATCAGATAGAAAAACAACCTTTTCTGATGAAAATGCCGTTTTGGCACCAGGCCGAACTTGACGGCGGCAACCATCAGGAATGGTATTTCAAAGGCCAGTCCAAAGCCTAAGGCTATTCGTGCCACAAAGGTAAGATAGGCCCCAAATTTGGGCATCGGCGTGAGATTGTCACGAATAAAACTCATCAGAAATTTCAACAACTCCGGCAACACGACAAAAAAGGAAAACAGGGCCCCGGCACAAAACAACAGCGTTCCCATGGCAACAACGCGCAGAACAGCTCTCTTCTCCTTCTTCTTCAGGCCTGGCGCCACATACATCCATGTTTGATAGGCAAGAATTGGGACGCTACCGATTATTCCTACTAAAATTGAAAGCTTCAGGTAGGAGAAAAAAGCCTCGGTCAGATTCGTGTAGACAAGTGTAGTAAGTTCTGGGTAGGCCAGAAACAAGGGGTCCATAAAAAAATGAGAGATGGGCTTGGCAAACCCATAGGCGACACTGCTGCATAAGACGACAGCCACAAAGGAGATTGTTACTCTCTGACGCAACTCCACCATATGGGTGGAATAACCGCGATTTTCCTGTTCACGACTGTCAGCTTTGGGGCTTTTGGAATTACCCGAGCCTAGCCCATCACCAGTTTCAGAGGTATGGGTCATGAAGTTTGGTTTTCCGGTTTTTCTTCAGGCCCGCTGGAAGGTTTTAGTGCGGCAGTGTCATCAGATGGCACTACCTCCACCTCCGGGATATTGACAGCCTCAAAAAGATCATCCTTTTCCGGCCTATATTGAGCGATCTGCGGGTTTTCCGGTGTTATCTTTTCCCAGGGCTTCAACTCATCAGCATCCTCATCGAAACTGCTTTTCAGGGCATTAGCGGCTTTCTTCAACTCCACAACCTGTTTGGCCAAACTCTTTGCCAACTCGGGCAATTTTTCTGGCCCCACAACAATGAGGGCAACTGCCATGATTAAGATCAGTTCCGGAACTCCTATTCCAAACATAGCTGAAACACCATTAAAGACAATTGAAGAGGGGAAATGGCCAAAAGTGACAAACTTTTCGTAAAAGATTTTTTTGACGGCTAAGATCTTGCGAATTTACGGCATTTACCAGGGCATGTCAAGCCGGTTATCAGGTGAGGCCTTGCATCAAAAACCCCGTGCTGAAACTATCGGCAAATTACCCAAAACGACTTTATTCTTCCCAGCAAAAGGGCTCTGCCGCAGTGAGTCGTACACGACGATTGACTTTTGCAAAGCCTTTTACTATTATGCCCTGCTGTTTCTTTTTATCAGTTCATTTTTTGTCGGCTTAAAAGCGGACCAGGAGCATGTGATAATGGCCAATGTAGTAATTGTTGGAACCCAGTGGGGTGATGAAGGGAAAGGAAAAATTGTTGACCTGCTGACAGGCTATGCTGATTATGTTGTCCGTTTTCAAGGCGGCAACAACGCTGGTCATACGCTGGTAGTAGAAGGCAAAAAATATGTTTTCCACCTCATTCCATCGGGCATCCTTTATGACAACAAACGATGCTTCATCGGTAACGGTGTCGTTCTTGACCCCAAAGTTCTGCTGGAAGAGATGCAGGAGCTGGCGGACTCCGGTTTGCCGGTTACCCCTGAGAGGTTGTCCATCAGTGAGAATACCCACGTGATTATGCCCTACCACAACCAGTTGGACCTTGCCAGCGAAACAAAAATGCAAAAGGGCAAAAAAATCGGCACCACCGGTCGGGGCATCGGCCCCTGCTATGGGGACAAAATTCTTCGCAAAGGCATAAAACTAGGTGACCTTCTCGACCCGGATCTATTCCGGGATAAACTTCAAGACAATGTCACTGAAAAAAACCATTTCCTCAAGGAATCAGGGGCGAGCATATCCTTTGACGCTATTTACGAAAGTTTCCAATCCTATGCCGAACAGCTGGCACCTTTCATCAAAAACGTTTCCGTTGAGTTAGACCTGGGCAGAAAGGCCGGCAAGCATATCCTTTTTGAAGGAGCCCAGGGAACCCAACTTGATATTGACCATGGCACGTACCCTTTTGTCACCTCATCAAACACTGTTGCAGGCAATGCCTGTACTGGCTCTGGCTTTGGCCCTTCACATATTGACTGTGTAATCGGTATCCTTAAAGCCTATACCACCAGAGTTGGGGAAGGCCCCTTCCCCTCAGAGCTTTTTGATGCAACCGGCGACGAACTCCAAAGAAAAGGCGGCGAGTTTGGAGCAACTACGGGCAGAAAGCGGCGCTGCGGCTGGCTTGATGCTGTTTTGGCTCAAGAGGCCGTTCGACTTAACGGCATTAATGGCCTGGCCATTACCAAGCTTGATGTGTTGAGTGGTCAAGATACCTTGAAAATTGCCACAGCGTATGAGGCTGACGGAAAGACTTACACCGCAATGCCCGGCAACATCCGGACAACGGCTAAGCTTCAGCCGATATACGAAGATATTGAAGGCTGGCAGGAAGAGATCGACCACGTTCTCAGCATGGATGATCTGCCCAAAAAGGCAAAAGAGTATGTGAAACGCATTGAAGATATGACCGAGACCCCGGCCTACATTGTCTCCGTAGGACCTGGCAGAGAGCAGACCATGCTGCTGAAAAACCCTTTTGAATAGGGCCGTGATTCAGGGGGATTTTTTCCTTTATGTAAAAATGGCAATCCCTACACTATTTAATCACCTCTTCACATAGCGGGCACCGGTGATCACGTCAGCGACATCTACCGCTGACTGGGCAAGCATATTTACCATAACCGGTGCCCCCATTGGACGCCTGATTGGCTCAATAAAGGTCGAGTTGAGCAAAGAGTTCAATATATCAGTGCGCGGATAATCCATCGGCTGATCCATCGTCTGACCTATGTGCCAGACCGTTGCCCCACTGGTCACATTTATCAGACGCACAGAGATATCCATCCTCGATCCGCCCAACTCCGCGCCCTCAATCAGATAATTCACCTTACCGGCCAACACGAGGTCTGTACCATATTCTCTTCCCACAGTTACAGCTTCGTCATAATCGCCGTAATCCTGTCGAATGAACTTCACTTTAGGAAAAATCTGTTTTCCCAAAAGAATATCCCTATACAATGCCCCTATGCCCATCCCAACTTCCGGCGACAACCCTTTGGGCATCAAAAAAGGCAGAACTCCAACAGTTGCCTGCAGGTAGGCGGTTGCATCTTCAGGGTGAATATAGACAACCGGAGCACCCTTATTGACACCAACCTGGGCAGAAGACTGTCTTTCAATAACAGTTGCACACCCCGTCAGAATTTGCAAAACGACACCGATAAGCACAACAACTCGAACCATACCCCGCACCTCACTTTGTAGACAAGCCTACCTTTCGTAGCCTGAAATCTTTGAGTCAACCATGCCGGTCGTATCAGCAAGCAGATAATTAATTGTATGACTGCGTCGTAACTCTACGCCCCCGACAGACAAAACCTCTTGAGAGTCAATATCAAGAATCTTAACATTGATAATGACTGACCCTGGTGTCATTGAATACGTCCCGGCAACTATTGCGTCAGCATCATACTGGGCAGCCAAACGTTTAGTTTCTCGACTTAAAACCAGTTCCCCGCTATTGTTTTTAACAAGTATGGTATCTATTTTGCGCAACTCAACAACGCCATAGCCATGTTGAAAAAGCTGCGTTGCCAAGGCTTCGCTCAGAGCTCTGCCAAACTTAGAAGTCTGATAGAGCTCGTCAAGGTTAACCAGCGTTGAAAACACCAAACGCTCTTCAAGGCCAAAATCTCCTCTCTTATTTAAAATCAACTGCCGGGCCAGCTCCTCACCAATTCCAAAAAAATCGGGGGAGGCGACAGATACCGCCTTTCTGGTCTCCACAGCTCCGCACCCTGTAAGCAGCATGACAAAACAGAGCATCAACCAAACTGAGATATTTGTTTTAGTTTTTCTCACAAAAGCTCCTAAAAAAACTGATTTTCTTCATAGTTAAACAGCTAGCGCTTGACGGCAATAGCTGTATCGGCTTTGGCGTAGCCATCAAGACCAAGCTTCTTCAACTGTGCTGAGTTTGCGGTAGCTGCGACAATAGCGAACTGTTGCTGGGCAAGTTCATAACGGCTTTCCTCCATGTAGTGCATCGCCTTGCGATAACGAGCCTCTGCATAGGCATCCATTTTAAGATCGACTTTTTCCCAGGGCATACTGTTCTTGGTACTTTCACAGCCTGACAACAGAACAAACGAGGCCCCCAGCAAAGCCACGACACCAGATAGCGTACGCCAAAATTTCACCATGAATGTGCTCCTCTTATTCCTCAAACTGCTCAATCGTAACCATACGACCTCGGCGCGCAGGCATTGACTCGTCACTAAGCATTTGGCGGGTAACCGGATCGAGATCAAAAACAAGACTGGCATTGGAAAGAACCATACCGTCGCTATTTTGGAGTAGACGGGCATTTAAAAATATTTGGCCCTGTGCATACGTGTATGTGCCAACAACCATTGCCTGAGAGGCGTGGAGATAGCTTAATTCATCCATATCTCTGGACAAGCCGTACTCACCGTGCCTCTCATAAATCATCAGGCCTGCTGTTTTACGCACATCAATGACCTCGACACCAGCCAGCTGCATCTCTCCGATCAGTTGTTCGGCTATATAGCGCCCCAAAGATGAGGTTTTATACAAATTACCGAGGTTAACAAAGCTGTTAATAGTTATAACGTACTCCTCAGCAATGCTCTCCTGCGCATTGGCCAGCAACTGGCGGCTGAGCTCCCGAACTCTGGCCTTAAGTGTTGTGGCCTCTTCCGCTTCAAAAAGATGCCCGTTATCGGGATCCTTCCTTAGAGACAGAAAAGAAAGATAGTCCCACAACCGTCGCTGTTCGGTACTTTTTTCTTCAACTTGCCCAGTGCTGTATAAGTATTCGGGCCTGATGGTATGGACATATTCTGCCCGGGCCAATTCCGCGCGACTCTCGCCCGCAACATTTGCTACAACAATCAGTACTGTGCCAGCCAAAACAGTCATCAGCAACAATCCTCGCATTGCTTCACTCCCTGTATAGTTTTTGAATTACAATCAATCTCTGGGCCCCGCCGGATAGACAACAGCTTCGTGCTTTTCATAAATAACTGTCGGCAAGTCGTAAGTGGCAGCTCTCCCGGCACCAGATACAGTTCCAGAACTACTGCATCCCAAAAGTCCTAAAAATAGCGCCAATCCCAAGGTAATTTTTATCATCTCCACAACACCTGTCATAATTTTGACGGGAACATTTTTCCCACCCATCATCAAGCATGGCAACAACCTCAAAAAACAATCTGCCTTGCAACTCCTACCACCATTACGGTTAACGGGATCACAACACATTAAGACCACCAACAGCTACTCGCCTTAAAGGTACAGCCAACTGGACAAGTTGCACATTACATGCCACCACTCATATTGCGCAAATAGGCTCCCCCGCCCAAACCATTACTTTCAGGGGAGATGACCACTAAGCCATAAAAATCTCTTGCCATTACTAAAAGAACGATTATATTGTTCACGTTTTAGCTAATGACCTAGAACTTTCCTCTCGGGCACAATGAGCATTAGCTTCCCGGTCAGTAGTATCAATCAACTACAGAGATAGATATCTACCCAATTTAGCTGACAAATAGCTCAAGGAGATTATTAATGGCCAGAATTACAGTTGAAGACTGTTTAAAAGAAATTGGTAGCGAAAACCGTTTTGCGCTTATCCACCTCGCCATCGCCCGGCTCAAACAGCACCGCAATGGCCTACCTTTTCTTGTCGAGGGCAAAAACAAAGAAGTAGTTATGACTTTGCGTGAGATAGCAGCCGGAAAAGTAACAGTTGAAAACATACGAAGTTTTGAAAAAATTCTTCACGAAGAAGACAAAGCCGAAAATACACAACCAGAAGCAGCTACCGTTTAACGTCCGTTTACCCATCTGTTAAACAGCTACCATACAACTATGGATTACTACAAAACACTTGGAGTTTCTTCATCGGCGTCTGCCGATGAGATCAAAAAAAGCTATCGCAAGATGGCAATGAAATTTCATCCCGATAGAAATCAGGGCGACAAAGAGGCTGAGGAAAAGTTTAAATCAGCGGCAGAGGCCTATGAAGTTCTAGGTGACCCGAAGAAAAGACAGATTTACGATCAATACGGCATCGAAGGTCTCAAGAACACCGGTTATCGTGGCCCTGGTAACGCCGAGGACATCTTTTCCAGTTTCGGAGATATATTTGAGGATCTGTTCGGTTTTGGCGGAGGAGGCTCTTCTCAGCGCCGCCGAAGCGGCCCGACACAAGGCAGCGATCTACGCTATGACCTGAGCATCTCCTTTATGGAGGCCGTCCATGGGGCAAACAAAGAGATCGAAATAACCAAGCCCGACACCTGCTGGACCTGCGAGGGAACTGGAATGCGGCCTGGATACCAGGCACAAACCTGCTCATCCTGCAACGGTCGTGGTCAGGTTATGCGCTCACAGGGATTTTTCCGGCTGAATACAACTTGCCCGGAATGCCAGGGTGCCGGTGAGGTTATTACCGATCCCTGCCAGGACTGCAACGGCAAGGGCCTTATTAACAAGAAGAAAAAAGTATCGCTGAAAATTCCAGCCGGAGTTGACACAGGCTCCAGAATGCGGCTTACCGGCGAAGGCCAGGGTGGACGAAAAGGCGCACCCGCTGGGGATCTATACGTTATTCTCCACGCTGACAAACATGATTTTTTTGAGCGCGACGGAGAGGATATTTACTGTCGATTGCCAATCTCCTTTGTGCAGGCCGCCCTTGGCACAAAAATTGACATCCATACCATTCACGGCACAAAAACTATCTCCATTAAAAAAGGCACCCAGACCGGTGACACCCTGAAACTTGACTCCGAAGGTGTCCCAAGTCTACGCGGTCATGGCCGTGGAGACATGATCATTGTTTATAAGGTACACACACCAACCAACTTGAACAAAAAGCAGGAAGAGTTGTTGCGCGAATTTGCAGAAGCTGGCGGTGACTCTACCGGCGAAGAAAAGGAAGGATTTTTTCAGAAACTTTTCCACGGCTAGGGTATGATACAAAAATGACCAAGCGCTCGTTGACACATTTCAATCAGTCTGGAAATGCTATAATGGTCGATGTTTCGGCCAAAAAGACCACCTCCAGAGAGGCTATGGCGACGGACACCATTTTCTTGTCCCGAGAAGGGCTCCTTCTTGTGCAGGAAGGCCGGGTAGTTAAGGGTGATGTATTAGGGGTTGCCAGGCTTGCCGGGATAATGGCAGCAAAAAAAGTTGACCAGCTTATCCCATTAACACATCCGCTTAACATCACTAAGGCGGAAGTTGATTTTAGTTTTGACGAAGAAAAAACGGCTATCAACATCTGGGCGACGGTTGCCATTACTGGTCAAACAGGGGTTGAGATGGAGGCGCTAACCGCAGTTTCCATTGCCGCACTTACAATATATGACATGTGCAAATCCGTCGATAAGTACATGACTATTGGCAATATTCAGCTCGAAAAAAAAACCGGTGGAAAAAGCGGGACATTTATCCGCACAAAATGATAACATTGTATGTGTGTTTGAATTACTGAGAAACTATTCGAGCTGCCCATTACAATTTTTTGGTTTCCCCAGTACAACACGTATTTTTGGAGGATCACAGCATGAACCAGGAAAAACTTACTTATTTCAGAAAAAAACTTGAGGCGGACGCTGAGAGTCTGCTTTCAGAAGCTGACAAAACTCTATCTGAGATGACCGATCAGAACGAGAACTACCCCGACCCAACTGATCGGGCTTCTGCTGAGTCCGATCGAAACTTCGAGCTCAGACTTCGGGACAGAGAGCGAAAGCTGCTCGTTAAAATCAAATCTGCAATCTCCAGAATTGACGATGAGTCCTATGGGATTTGTGAAGATTGCGGTGACGACATCTCGGCCGAACGACTTGAAGCGAGACCTGTTACAACATTGTGCATTGCCTGCAAAACAAAACAGGAAAACCATGAAAAAACACATGCGGGCTAACGTGGCTCCGCCACCTATCCCCGTGTACTTACATTAACATAGCCGGTTCTTAGGAAAATCTTCTGCTATGCCAGAACTCCGCAAAGACCCAATCCTTGGTCGTTGGATTATAATCTCCAAGGAACGAGGAAAAAGACCAACAGATTTTATTGTTGAAAAAAGCACTACTAAAGCGGGATTTTGTCCACTTTGCCCTGGCAATGAAAAAACAACCCCTCCCGAAGTTCTGAGTTACGGCCACCCTGGTCATGCCTCAAACTCTCCGGGCTGGACGTTGCGAGTAGTTCCTAACAAATACCCGGCCCTCGTTATTGAAGGTGACCTTGATAAGGTTGGTGAGGGCCTTTACGATAAGATGAACGGTATTGGGGCTCACGAAGTTATCGTTGAGTCTCCTAACCACGAAGAAAGTTTTGCGGATCTATCCCTGGAGAGTATGACCCAGGTGCTTTTTGCCTATCGTGACCGGATCATCGACCTTGCCCATGACTCACGTTTTCGCTATGTAATGGTCTTCAAAAATCATGGCAAGGCTGCCGGAGCCTCGCTTGAGCACTCCCACTCGCAGCTGGTCGCCCTGCCAATTCTGCCTCGCATGATCGTTTCTGAACTCGATGGCAGCATGGCCTATTATCGTTACAAAGAACGATGTATTTTTTGTGACATCATTCACCAGGAGCTCAGAGAAACGACTCGTATTGTCTGTGAAAACGAGCAGTTTCTGGTGATCACCCCCTTTGCACCACGATCGCCCTTCGAAATGTGGGTACTGCCCAAGCAACATGGCTCTTCATATATTTCCATGCAAGAACATTCGTGCACCCTCCTGGCCAAAGTTTTCTCCGAGTGCCTTAGACGCCTGAATGCTTGTATTCCTAATGCGCCATATAATTTTGTCCTCCATACGGCACCACTCCGGTCTCACCCGCTGGAACATTTCCATTGGCATTTTGAGATTGTACCCAAATTAACCCAGATTGCCGGCTTCGAGTGGGGATCAGGATTTTACATAAATCCTACTCCACCAGAGGAAGCTGCCAAATATTTAAGGGAAGCAGATATTTAAAGCACCCTGTAGGTCAATCGCCTATACTAAGGCTTAAAACCTGCTATTTTGCACAACAGACAAAAAGAGGTCGCCCATGAAAAACATATTGCTAGTTGACGATGAAGACTCTATCCACTTGCTTTACCGGGAAGAACTTGAAGAAGAGGGATATAGTGTCGCTTCTGCATTTACCGGCAAGGAAGCACTTGCCAAGTTGGCCGAAGCTTCTTTTGATCTGGTGATCCTTGACATCAACATGCCGGGGATGAGCGGACTAGAAGCCTTGCGCAAAATAAAAGAGGTCAACCCGGCACTGCCCGTCATACTTAGCTCGGCGTATCAAGAGTTCAAGCAGGATCTTGCCTCCTGGTGTTCCGACGATTACCTGGTTAAATCGGCAGACCTCAGTGAGCTCAAGGCCGCAGTACGGCGCCATCTGTCATAGGGCATACATCCTGGGACTGAGCTCTTCCGGTTAGAAAAAACAATGAAAGATATTCAGAACCAGCCCGACTTCCGACGAATTAACATCCGTAAGGTCGGCGTCAAAAATATCTCCTATCCCATCACGGTTCGTGATAAAGCGAAAACAACCCAGAAAACTGTCGCCACCTTTAATATGTACGTCAGTCTGCCCCATCAATTTAAGGGGACGCACATGAGCCGTTTCGTAGAAATCCTTAATCGCTTCCATGGCGAGATTAACCTGACGAACTTTCACCGTATTCTGTCCAAGATGAAAGAAAGGCTTCAGGCGGAAGAAGCTCATATCGAGATTGAATTTCCCTATTTTTTAAAAAAATCACAACCACAATCGATTACCACCGTCGAGTAACAATGCAAAATGCACGGGTCGCTGACAGACTGTGAT
>JADGBM010000097.1 GCA_015231515.1 Desulfobulbaceae bacterium | reverse complement strand
TAGATTAGTGAATGAAGAACACACGATTCTGAAACAAACGGGATAAATACATGAAAAAAGTATTAGTTGTTGAAGATGATTTTTTTAGCCGGCAGTTATTAATTGAACTGCTTAGCGATCATTTTGATACACTCCATATGGCTGTCAACGGTAAGGAGGCGGTTGAGGCCTTTATCCGTTCAGTTGAGGAGGATAAACATTACGACCTCATCTGTCTTGACATCATGATGCCTGAACTCAATGGGCAGGAGGCCCTGCAGGAGATCCGCAGAATCGAGAAAGAGAAAGGGATCGGTGGCGCTGACATGGTTAAAGTAATTATGACAACCGCCCTGAACGGCCCCAAAGATATTATGGGTGCCTTCATAAAAGGCGGCTGCGAGGGGTACCTAACAAAACCAATCGACCTGGTTAAACTCAATGAGTACTTGAAAAAATTTGGACTCTATCGAGAAAAAAAGACAGTGAGATAAACTTTCGACCAATTAGCTGAAATATTGCCTCCATTTTACCAGAAGGTATGCCTTAATGTCCGCACAACTAGATAACGACCAGATAGAGATCATTATTGAGTTTATCACTGAAGCACGAGACCTCATTGATGAGGTTGAGCCGGATATTCTTACCCTCGAAGACAAGATTGATACCTCGGGACAGGGACTCTCCAAGGAAGCCGTTGATGACCTTAACGCAATATTCCGGCTATTCCACTCCATGAAAGGTGGCGCCGGCTTTTTGGGATTCAACAATGTTGTTGAGTCAACCCATACAGCCGAAAACCTGCTGGATAAGCTGCGGAACGGCCAGATCCAACTGACCCCCAACCACGTCGACCTTCTTTGTAAATCATGTGACTTCACCAAGGAAGCCTTAGATTGTATCGAAGCAACTTTCAGCGATGAGGGGGTTGCCGAATCATCACAGCAACTGATCAAACTATTTAATACCGATTCACCCGCGGCAACACCTCCACAAGATAATTCTGCACCGCTCAAGGAAGAGCCGGAAGAAGTTGTTGTAGATTCAACTCTCCAGGCTGCAGAGGCACCACCTACAATTAATCTTGATATTGATTTATCCGACTTAGTTACTCCGGAAACTCGAACAAAATTTCTCGAAGAGGCTGATGACCTCCTACAGGAAGTTGAAGACGACCTGCTGCAGATCTCTAAAAACCCGGAGAATCTTGACCCGGTTGAGAGGCTGTATAGAAACACTCACAGCTTTAAGGGGAACTGCGGTTTTTTAGGTTTTACCGATCTTGAAAAACTCGTCCATTCACAAGAGACCCTCATCGAAACAATCAAATCTGGTGTCAACAAAGATATTGCTCGAATCTCCAACCTGCTCCTGGAATTAATCGACGTTTCAAGGGCAGCCCTTGATGACATTACGCAAGGTGGCACAGGGCGAGTCAAAGGGCTGAATATCTATGTTGAGATCATCAATAACCACCTGCCGAGAACCGTCCTGCAGATGTTTGATGGTGAATCCTCACGAATAGGAGATATCCTTGTTAAGCAAGGGGCTGTTGAGAGAGCCGACATTGATGCCGCTTTAGACATCCAGCAAAAACCAATTGGCGAGATCCTGCTGGAGAGCGGAAAAATTTCCAAGGAAAACCTGGACAATGCCTTAAAGGCCCAGGAAACTCAGCGGGGTGTTGCAGTAGATCTAGACAAAAAATCCGTCAAAAGACAAGATATCAGGGTTGATATTGACAAGCTCGACAGCCTTATCAATCTTATCGGTGAGATGGTTATTGCTGAGAATATGGTTATCCATAACCCGGACTTAAAAGACCTGGAACTTGAAGGCTTCAACAAGGCCAGTCAGCATATGTCCAAAATTGTTCGCGAACTTCAGGAAATGGCAATGACCATTCGAATGGTTCCTATTTCAGGGCTATTCCGCCGAATGATCCGTCTGGTTCACGACCTGTCGAGAAAGTCCGGCAAGAAAGTCGATTTACAACTTGCAGGCGAAACCACCGAGGTCGATAAGACCGTCATAGAAAAAATCATCGATCCTCTGGTTCACCTGATCCGAAACTCCATGGATCACGGCCTCGAACCGAACCCTGAACGTCTTCAGATAGGCAAGCCGGAAATCGGCACCATTAAGCTCACTGCCAACCACGAAGAAGGTGAAGTCATTATCACCATTGTTGATGATGGTCGCGGCCTTGATCGCAAAAAACTCATCGCCAAAGGCATTGAGAAGGGCATAGTGGAAGGCGACGGCTCCCAACTAAGTGACAAGGAGGTCATGCAGCTTATCTTCCATGCCGGATTTTCAACGGCAGAAAAAATTACCGATGTCTCTGGCCGCGGGGTTGGCATGGACGTCGTACGCCAAAACCTCGAATCCATTAAGGGCAGGATCGACATCGACAGTAAACTAGGGGAAAGCACCACCATCAGCTTACGTATTCCACTGACCCTGGCAATTATTGACGGTATGTTGATCAGGACAGGCAGTTCCCACTACATAGTGCCAATTCTATCAATAAAAGAGTCCTTTCAACCCTCTCTTGATGCCATTACCGTCACTCCCGACGGCCAGGAGATGGTGAAAGTCAGAGAACATCTTCTGCCCATTAAAAGACTCCACGAAATGCACCATATCACCCCTGACCATACCGAGTTGGACGAGGGTATTCTTATCATACTGGAGGGGCGCAACAGCAACATCTGTCTTTTTATTGATGAGCTTATGGGCCAACAACAGACTGTAATTAAGGGTCTCTCTGAGTATATCAATAAAACCGGCGATGTCGGTGGTGTTTCCGGCTGTACCATTTTAGGCAACGGCGAGGTCTGCCTTATTCTTGACGTACGATCCATTGAGGAGAGCATAACCAAAACAAGCTAAGCCAGCGCCTGGCAGACTGAATTTATATTGTTACTACAGCAGAGCGACAGATCTTAGCAATTTCCAGCCTTTACAAAATCCCCCAGATTACGGCAATATCGTGCACTCAAAATCAGCAAAAACAGCAGAAATTGCCGAGTTAAAGTTCCGGCCCTTAAAAAAAGACCTGCACCATTGGTTCAAGCAACTTCGATACGCTACCGAATCGGGCAAACTTCCTGACCTAAAAACAGTAGAGCAATTCCTGGCCGGAGTCACTCTCATGGTTTCTTACCCAGGTTTCGGGGATGAATTCTATTCGTCTTTCAAAGCAGCCTGTGATTCGTTGCTTCCCCTTCTCAAATCTGGTGATATCAACAGTTTCGAAAAACAGATAACAACCATCCATGACCTCAAAAAACAGTGCCATCTTCGCTTCAAATAACTTTTTTGAATACCCGAAACACCAGTAGTAAACACCAGTAGTAAGTTGACAGAGAAGGCATTTATTATTATATTCGGCACCAATCTTTCGTAGCACACTAAAAGTCTTATTTCCGAAGCGCTTTTGACCCGGAACAAACTTAATGTCCTGCAGACGGGATTTAGATATTAAAGCAGCAACAAATATGAGTTAGGCTCAAACGCCACAAAATCCCCCTGAATCCCCCTTTTTAAAGAGGGACTCAGGGGGATTTTTTATCTTATGTACAAATGAAAACTCCTTACTGTCCAGTTATAACCGTCCGAAATCATTGACCACCGATAAAAACCTCTGGGGATGTTGAGCTTGTTGAGGAAGATTAGCGCTAATCAGGGTTATTATCATACCTACTATCAAAGACTGAGCAAAGAAAATTGTATCTACCGGCATGAGCAAATCTTTTCCAAAAACCTGCATAACCCCTGATGGTTTCCGTTACGCAATTCACTCTCCTTCCTATTCGGTTAGTAATTTCCGCAACGAATGTTCAATTGAACCGCTGGGGGAATTTGCTGATGGCTCACCACATCGTAACACCGTCAATTTTCCTTCTGGAAATGTGCCAATTTCACAGGCTGACATCGTTTATGAAATACCCAACCCATTTGCCTTCCGGGGTACCACCTACATAACAAAAAGCTGGGCGGAATCAAAAGTTGCCGACCCGAGTTCAATCGCGATCAAGCCCCGAGCCTCGGCATCGCTCTGCAAAACACTTGAAGCCCTTGGCCACAGCGTTGACAGTCACAATAATCGCCTTGAAGTTTTCAGAAAATTCCCAGAACCAGTCTTACTGGCGATGGCCGCCAACTCAACTGATCCTGACGATCTTACCGTACTAGCCCATATCAGTTGTGAGTTTACCTATGATACTGAGCAGACCCCCAGCGGACTGCGTTATGAAAAAACTGCCGGTGGCATTAAAGCTGTCATCGCAAATCATGCCTTGTTCGAGATTGTTGTTAACAACCCATACCTGCCTGATTCGTACAAAGAGATAATGGTTCTGCGTCCTGGTGTTCAGGGAACCAGCGAGATTGTTGGCGAATGGAGATCAAAAGACAACCACATCTTCGAGTATCTTCGTAGTAACAGTTACATACCATGGGGCCATTACGCAGCCAACATGGCCAATGATTCCATTCGTTACCATGCCAGTGAACTGAGTCTAAGTGACATGAATGGACTCCGGCATTTATATTACCAGCGCACATTTACCCGTTTCGCAGAACTTCTTGGCTGCAAAATTCCAACATCCCAAAAAATGCTGAGTGAAACAGAGCTTGAAAGTCTGCGACTTGATATAGTAAAAAAGTTGTCCGATGGAGCCACCCCACCCCTGCCTTTTTCAGCTACCTTATGGGGGTGGAATTACGGTTTTGACTGTGCCGCCAGCAAATATCGGCTCCACGCCTCACACCAGATGATCCACCAACAGTTTGCCCTCCTGCCTTCTTCTGTACCTGTGCACAACTCGGATAAAAAGTTGGCGGCTAGCCCCTGGCAAGAGTATACGCCATACGGTTGTGGTGACTTAATCAGAGAGTGTATGGATCGATACGAAGAGGCCACCGGAAGTGACCTGTTTGCCGATTACGAATCCGCCATACGCAACAACACCCGTATGGACTGTCGAGATGATCTGCCCGCCAGCTTAATCGTCTTTGAGGATAGAGATGTTCTTCTCTTTGTACCGAAGGCCCAGACGTCTCAATGGGAGCTTCAGTTACTGGTCAACAGCGCCGGGAACATTCTTGAAGCAGATAGTGGCACCAGAAACTCTATTAACAAGGCAATGCTTGTAGCCATTAAAACACTGTCGGCACTTGGCGCTGAGATGATAAGTACCATTGAATTCTCCAAACGCCTGCAAGACAAATCGAGTCAACGTCTCCTATACTCATTTCTGCCCAAATTACCATTTTCACCCGGAGCATTCAGTGAAGCTCAGTTGCGCTGGATAAATGGGCATTACCCGGAGGATTTTGCTCGGGCCTGTAGAGAGAAATTAGTTTTGAATTGAAGTTTTCGGGTGGGGATTGGTATTGGCCCCCACCCCAACCCTCCCCCGCTGGGGGAGGGAGTTATTTTGCTTGGCCAGGCTTTCCACTTCGGAGGGAGGGATTTTTTCGTACCCAAAAAGCCCATCCACTGCGGAGGGCGGAAGTTCCTCTCCACCTCTAAGCCCCTCCCCCCAGCGGGGGGAGGTTGGGAGGGGGGAAAAAACATTGTGGCAACCACCCCCAATACCACCACTACTCCTTCACAGAGCACGTGATTTACGTAAAAACATGACCGACACCGAGCAACTCCTCTGGCAATGCTTACGCCGCAGTCAACTTGGGGGATTTAAATTCAGAAGGCAACATCCCATTGGGAAATTCATTGTTGATTTCTTTTGCGTCTCTTCCAAGCTTGCTGTTGAGCTTGACGGAGGACAACATGGGGATTACCACATAGAGGCCTATGATTCCAAACGAACTTTATGGCTCAACAGTAAGGGGATTCGCGTTTTGCGTTTCTGGAACAACGAAATTTTACAGAATTTGCCGGAAGTTTTGGCTAAGATCTGGTACATCCTTCATAATCCCCCAACTCAAAATGGGTGCACGTGACGGTTGATTGAAGTAAACATAGGTACGCAGCTTTACATGAGTCATCAAAGCCATTTCGGCGTTCGGCATCTCACAAACCAGTGATACTGCCAAAAAGGATATATGCATTATGAAAAATACAAACGGCTATTACGGTGAATGGGGCGGAGCTTTTATTCCTGAAGTCCTTTTCGAGACCTTCAAAGAGTTTAACGCAGCCTTTACCGAGGTTAAGGCTGACCCCTCATTCTGGCAGGAGTACTGCGATCTTATGGGCACCTATTCCTGTAGGCCTACGCCACTAACTCACGCTGAGAATCTATCCCGCATCTTTGGCGGCGCCCAGATTTACATTAAACGTGAAGACCTTAATCACACCGGTGCCCACAAAGCTAATAATGTTATGGGCCAGGGACTGCTTGTCAAGCGGATGGCCAAGACCAGGGTAATAGCTGAGACCGGGGCGGGGCAGCACGGTGTCGCCACCGCGACAATGGCTGCCAAATTTGGTTTTGACTGCACCATATACATGGGCGAGGAAGATGTTATGCGTCAACGGCCGAATGTTTTTTGGATGGAGAAATTGGGCGCAGAGGTCATCCCGGTAACCTCCGGATCAAAAACACTAAAGGATGCCATTAACGCCGCTTTTCGTGACTGGGTAACCAATATGGACAACACCCACTACGTCATGGGTACAGTCTGCGGCCCTCACCCATTCCCAGAGGTTGTTGCCTGGTTTCAATCAATTATTGGTATTGAGGCAAAAGAACAGATCCTCAAACAGTTCGGCAAGCTACCTGCCAAGGTTTACGCCTGTGTTGGAGGCGGTTCTAATGCAATGGGAATTTTCCAGGGCTTTTTAGACAGCCGTCACGTTGAACTTATTGGAGTTGAGGCCGGAGGCAAGGGCATTGCCACTGGTCAGCACGCAGCACGACTTGCCGAATCCGGCGGCTCTGCCGGAGTAGCACAGGGTTATAAAACAATGTTCCTGCAAGATGAAGACGGTCAGATGAAAGATACCCATTCGGTGGCGGCAGGCTTGGACTATGTGGGTGTTTCACCAATCCTTACCGACCTCTGGCAAAACGGCAGGGTTCGCTTTGATTCAGCCACTGATGATGAGGTCATGGCGGCACTTGAAAAAACCATGCGCAAGGAGGGAATTATTCCCGCCCTGGAATCAAGCCATGCCTTTGTCTCCGCCTTCAAGGAAGCCGGTCAATTGCAACCTGATGAGGCAATAATTATAAACATGTCGGGCCGCGGTGACAAAGATATTTTCACCATAGCCAATGCCTTCAATGATCCTTCCTGGAAAAAATTTATAATTGAACGAGGTAAAGAATATGCATCTTCGTGACAGTATTACAAACAGTTTAAAGCAGAAGGAGATTCTGCTGATGACCCATATTGTTCTTGGCTATCCATCCTTTGAAGACAATCGCAGGGTCGTTGAGCAGATGGTCGCTAACGGTGTTGATCTGATTGAAATGCAGATCCCTTTTTCGGAGCCGGTAGCAGATGGCCCGGTTATAATCAAAGCGAACCAGGACTCCTTAACCTCTGGAACCAAAGTCAAGGACTGTCTTGATTTTGCCAGAGAGATGTGCGCTCAGCACCCAATTCCTTTTCTGTTTATGACCTATTACAACATAGTATTTAAATATGGCCTGAAGCGCTTTCTTTCAAAGGCTGAGCAAATTGGCATTAAAGGGCTTATCATTCCCGACCTGCCACCAGAAGAGGGTCAGGAATATTTGAGCCTGGCCAAAGAACATTCCATTTCAGCCATTCAAATTTTTGCTCCCACCAGCACAGAGGAGCGTATGCAGACCCTTTCATCACACGCTGATGGTTTTATCTATTGTGTCGCTCGACGGGGCGTTACCGGCAGCCAAACCAGTTTCGATAAGGAGTTCAACAACTACATTGACAGATGTAAAGCCAACACAGAGTTGCCATTGGCCGTTGGTTTTGGAATTTCTGACAAAAACGATGTGGAGGAATTGCGAGGAAAAGCCGAGATTGCCGTCATCGGCAGTGCAACAATTCGCCTGGTGGATAGTGAGGGGCCAGAAGCTGTTGGCCCGTTCATCAAAGGCTTACGCTGAAGGTGGCTCTAAGAACCCTTCAATTGTGGGATGTCATTGGCGGGGGAGTTTTCTATCTCGCCATCAGTATGATCGAGCGAAGCCATAAGTCCATTTGATTCGGCAACCAACCCCTGTGCGGCACGATCAATTTGACTCAAGCCCGAATTTATCTGGCCGATACCTGCTGCCTGATGTTCACTTGCAACAACAATCTCACTGACAAGCATTGCCATTTTGCTAATCTGAACGTGAATGGTATCCAGTGAGGCCGCCATCTTCTCAGCAACCTCTGAGGCATAACCAATTTTTTTCATTGGTCCATCAATTAAGGCCGTGGTGTTTTTAGCGGCATCAGAGCAGCGATATGCCAAGCGTCGCACTTCTTCAGCGACTACGGCAAAACCTTGGCCCATTTCACCCGCATGAGCTGCTTCTACCGCTGCGTTTAAGGCAAGAAGATTCGTCTGAAAGGCAATATTGTTGATTTCCTGGATTGTTTTAGCAATTTCCTTACTGGCATCATGTACTTCACCCATGGTGAAGACCATCTCACCAACCTGTTTCTTACCAGATTCAGCACTGTTTTTGGTTTCAGTAGTCATCTCTTCAGTGGAACGGGCCTTCATGACATTTTGCTGGGTCATGCCATTGATCTCTTCCATGGAGGCACTGACCTCTTGCAAGCTTGCCGAAACCGTTGCCGCCACTTCAGTTAAATTAATTGCACTCGACTCAATATTCTCTCTGTTATTTCGCAGCTTTTCGATCATGATGGCCATGGAGGCACCCAGTTGCCCTACCTCGTCACGACCGGTAATATCAACGCGTTGGTTAAGATCACCCGAGGCAATGCCCTGAGCAATCTGAACTGCCCTGACCAGGGGACGTGAAATAGCTCGGCCAATAACCAGGGAAAAAATAACCGCAACGACCAAAGAGGCTATGGCAAATACGATCATCAAGCGGCGTTTGTTAAGCAAAAAGCTTATGATAGTATTCATCTCCGAGGCATGATGCTGAATGGTTTTGCCAATTCCAGCCTGGTTCTCCAGCACTGTTCCCAGTGTTTTTTGGCCTGCCTCCTGAGCAGCAAGACGCTGTTGTTCATATGCCTTCTTTTCAAGAGCTGCTTTTTCATCGAGCAACCGCTTTATATCTTCCCTCAGCACCCCTAACCGATTCCTCAAACTTGTGCCGATTTCCTGGGCCTGTTGCACCAACTCGACCTGCTGGGATAAAGAGACGTTTTCCTCATCGAGGGCTCGAACCTCATCATAGGTCTGCAGATAGCCTCGACTGGCCCGCTGCGCCATTTTAAGAATGTCAGCGTCCACCTCCGCCATTACCGGGAGTTCTAGAAATGACTCAAGCTCTTGTTTGAGTGAGGCTATTTCTGCAGCAACCACAGCGTACGGCTCACCGTCGTAAATAATCAAGTTCGCCTGCCGGTCAACAGCCGCCATCGCTTCCTGCGCAGAAAGAATCCGGGCCGCCAGACTACTTTGCCGGTCGAGCCGCTCCTGGCTTAGCTGGGCCTGTTCATGGCTGAACTTAACCTGCTGGGCCTGTTGTCGTTCAAGAATTTCGCCCATGGAGGTGCTCACATCGCTAACCTGTTTTGACAACCCATCAATACTGGCCACAAACGATCTGTTCATGACCAGGTTGTCAGAAACGATGCCCAGAGCAATACCGGCTATGATCAAGAGTAGCAAGACAACACAACCCATAGCCATAGATATCTTCATCTGGATTCCCAGCGAAAAGGAGCGCCCGGCGGACGCTCCTTTAACAACGTTTTTTTTCTTGAAAAGGTTCAACATAAATCCACTCTCTAATAGTTACGTGGTCAACCTGCCTATCGATTAGGCCTCTGCTTTATGACACTCTTCAGGAAACTATTTAACTTCCAGTGTCCATGCACCAACACTGTGATGGTCATCACCGGTGTGGTCAAAAACTGCCACGTTGGCTGCATAGGATTTACCCTTTTCAAATTTCACATCATCGGCATTGCCGGTATCAAGTTTTCTGGCCATCTCAAGGGTCCAAACCCCATCGGCCCAAATCGCCTCGGTCTTTATGTCGGCAATACTGCCGCTAACTGCTTTATTCGGAACATATCGAGGGATAACATCGCCTATATTATCAAGCGGTTTCTGGCTTTTATACATATCATCGCCTGCATCACTAGGCCTGGCAATCCAGATCTCTTTACCATCCCGGGTTGGATGTTTTTTGGCCTTTGGAATTTTCTCAAATGACATGATATGCATTTTGTCATGGGCAATGCCGGCACTCTGGCTTCGATAGGCCTTCCAATGCCATATATCCGCCTGATAGGCCTTTCCTGACAACATGCAGGAACTAAAATCGCCACCCATATCAAAATTTAAGACAAATCTGTCTTCACGGTCTTCACCTTCGACATAGCCATCTTTTTCCTTGTCCCAGGTCAATTGTTTGTGGGTATCGCTTTTGGTGGAATCCGGCCACTGAGCCAGAAAGTAAATCATATCGCCATTAATTGCGGCCTTCAGATCAACTTCGACTTCTCCCTGATACGCCTTTGCATCACCAGGAGTTGAAGGGCTTACCTTAATTTTCACCCCTGATATGCCTGACCACTCATCAGCCTTGCCGTCAAGGGTCGGAGCTGCGCCTAATGCTCCAGTTGTAAGCTGCGGCGCAGCTGCCCAAGAAGTTCCTGCCGTCAGTAAAACAATCCCCGCTACCAGATACGTTTTTAAACCCATTACCATCTCCTTAAATTATGATTTTAGATTTCCCATTAACTCCAGAACGACTCGACTACCGGCAACTGGCTATATAATGGGCAAAAGTTATTAACGCTAAACTAATGATCTAATTTTTAAAGTACAATGGTCAAGTATTTATTTTAAAAAAAGAAAAAAAAAGGGGGGGGAGGAGAAAGCCT
>JADGBM010000096.1 GCA_015231515.1 Desulfobulbaceae bacterium | reverse complement strand
AGTGCGTATAGCCCTGATTTACAGGGGTGCGTGGCTACTGGAAAAACGGTTGAAGAAACCATAAATGAAATGAGAGATGCAATATGTTTTCATGTAGAAGGATTACAAGAGCAAGGTGAGACTTTGCCGCTTCCACAGCCTTTTGAGAAACATGTCAACCAGATTGATGTAGATTCAGGAGATATATTTGCATTTGTAGGGATACGGTTGGAATCTGTTGCAGCATAACTGCTAAAACTTTTTCAACGGAAACCCTTTTATAGGCTATTATCGCTTTTGATGTTTTATGGATTGTTCAGTAGATTCCAAACAGTCACATATCTCATTTAAATCCTCTTGGAGTCTTTTTGAACGAGTATGATTAGCTTCAGCGGCAACATATCCAATCAGGTCTGTAAGTTGTTCAAGCGTCATAACAAGCTCAATTTGTTCATCGTCATGCTTAATAGCAGACTCCAATATATGGCAATGAGTTTGTTATTCCTTATAATATCGTACTCATATGCTGTTATGAAAACTGAATATGTATTCCCACTTATAAGCCTCCCTTATATTTATTTATCGCTATTGCAGTTGACATAACGCCCCTTTCCAAGACATAGCCCAGTCAACCGCTACTCTATTTTCAGCAATTACACCTATATTCAGTCAATCTGCAGGAAATAGGAGTCTTAAAATTTACCCGTGATAATAACAATGGATCGGACTACCGCAAATCTCAAAATATCTCTATTTTTCTTCTATTTTTATATGGGTCTGGATTCTCAATTTAACCTTTCTTTGCGATCTCATAATAAAGTTTTAACGATTGATAAATATAGTCATCACCCTTGCTGGTCTTTATACTCGACTATCAAGTTTTTTTTAATAGCTTGATATTATTGAATATTTATGCTGACTGCAAGCAGAGCACAAAAATATGGCATGGATTTTAAAATTAAATAATATCAATATGTTATATTTTTGTCATCAAGTCCGTTTTACAAAAACAGTCATTTCTAAGCCCAGTGTTTACAAGGGTTGAGGAAAAAACTTGATAGTCGAGTATTAACAACACTATAACACGAGACTCCTACCTATGTTAACCAATCTGAGCCCCCTGAAGCAACGTTTCAACACAGCCTTCGTCCCGAGTCATAAAATACTTTTCGGAGATTATGTAAAAAAACTTGTTGATCTCATTCCGATCCAAAACAGAAACCCCCTGTTTGATAACCATATCCAGAAAGCTTGATAGGCACACTCGATTGAGTGCCTCAAAGGCAAACCCAAGCCCTGTGTAATACCCTTGACCACAAACGATCACATCCTTGCCTTTGATGAGAGCTTCAAGCCCGGCCTGGGAGTTGACGGTCACACAGACATCCGCACTATCGATCAGGGAATAGGTATCATATAGTCCATTATCCAGAAGAAAACCACCAGACGTTATTTTTTCAAGAAGACCCTCTTGTTCCGTGATTCTGCGGTAGGTCAGGTTGTTGTATGGCCGGGAGAGAATGTTATTGCCGGTCGCCTCCTTCGGGTGCAATTTGATAATCAAATGATAATCGTTCGCCAGACAGTAATCGACAAGTTGATCAATAATTGCTACTGGGCAAGAGAAAGTATTGATTCCGAACAGAACAGACGAATCTGTATACACCTGACCAATGAACAGTACTGTTTTCTTGTCGGACTTCGCAGCTACTGCGAGAGGAGTCTGGTGTTCACCCACTTTCATTTGCTTGATATTCTCCAAGTACTCGTTTACATAAAGTTCGGCTGCTGCGGCCGTAACAAAATCACGATATTTCCAGTAGAAATTTTTTGCCAGATTCTTGTTGACGGTAATACCGGAAATGTCGTCCCATACAATTTTATTTTTATTGAAGGTATTCTCCACGGCAACAACGCCGAATCCATGAAGACAAGACAATGCCCTGACAATCGCAGCATCGAAATTATGCCCTTGTGAGATCAAAATTTTGTCCGGTTTTTTTTGAATCACTATTTTTTCAAAAAAATCTATACATTCGGCGCTGACCGCAAACCATTCCGCAATGACTGCTCTGTGCCGTTCATATTCAAAATTAATCTTTGCCGGGAAGATGTCGAGATCAACGCAAATATTATATTCAGAAACACGATACAAGTTGACGCCTTTGTATTCAGTATCTCTGAAATCTCCATGAATGGTGAATACTTTTTGTTTCTCGTGGGGCACAAAGGGTATGCGTATGAAGATGTTCCGAGAAAAGATCCCTTTGCCGACAATCTTGTCGTAATTCATTCGGATCCAATTATTCGAATCTGCAATTAAAAAAACCTTGCCAACAGGAAACAAACCCTTTAGAGCATTAACCATTGGAGCCGTTATTGAAACGATCACTGCAAAAAATCTTGCGTAAACTTTGCCCCAATTTTTTTTTAGGTTCATTGTTTCTCCATAAACTTCTGAATCGCTTCCCCAGCCATAGGCCTTAATTTCTCAACTACTCCAGCAATACACACAGAGATTTCTTCTCTTTTATCAAAAACGGCTTTCGTTCTGTCATAAAGCTGCTGCTCAAGTTCCTCGGGAACGCTTTTAAGCAGATAATCTTCCTGATGAAAAATCTTCATCGCCCCATAATTTTTGTGGTAATAGTAGTCGTCAAACGTCATCGAAACTGTCGGTACAGCAGCCGCCATGGCGAAGATGATCGGGTGGTGTTTCATCGTCATACAGAGTGCCGCATTTTGAATCAGTCCGACGGTGAGATCTGGCCGATAGCCATGCGCTGGCATTGTTCCTGGTTCGTCCATGGCTGCTCGGACCTCTTCAATGGCAGCTTCATCCGAACGGACCATCGGAATGAAAACGATCTGAAGGCCCGTATCCTTGCAAATGCGATCTAAAGCCCGTGCTATATTTCCCATAATGACCCGGGATATTCCCTGTTCCTGGCCCCAGTAATGCACATTGACAGCAATGTAAGGTTTTTGGGCGTTGATCCCGGAATCCTCAAGAAGTTCGGTAATTTTACAGGTCGAAGCACTCTCAAAAAAAAGAGCATCATCAAATGTACTCTTGATCCAATCTCCAGACAGACCCAATGTAGACAGGTCTTTTGCGGAATCGACAGGATCACGCAGATAGATCAGTTCGGCCTTTTTCAACCCCCAACGTGCCAGGATGCGGCTGATCGGATCCTTGAACACCCCGATGGTTTGCCCTGAGAGGATCGTCGGCACGCCCAGCGCATAAGCAAGGCAGATCAGTAGCATATTGTCCCACAGTCGTGTCAAAGTCATGCCGGTCAGGTATCCGCCTCCGGAAAGGAACAGCACGTCAGAGTCGTTCAATTCGTTTAGCAATCGAGCCTGGGATGAAGTCAGACCAAAAATCGGAAATCCTGCCCGCACCAGGCAGGCGTTGAAAAGGCAGATCGTAGCGATCAGAGGATACATTACTTTGAATTTTTTTTCAGAACCGAAATATTCACTCCCCCCCAAGCCGAAGAGAGATTTTCTCGGTGCAAGTTCGACCCGAATCTGGCTATGGACACTATCAGTGTATTCGCAGTTAGGGGTCAGAACGGTCAACCGGCAACCAGGCGACGCCTTTTTCCAGTGTTGCAAATTTGCAGCCAACTGAGCCTCATCACCGACATTACCGTAGCCGTATCCTCCTGCGACAAGAACCCGGAGTCGGCCTGTAGAAACGACACGCTTTGATCTGCGGTACCCCACAAAAAGGGCGCATGACCTCAAGATAGGGTGCAAAATTGCTCGCCACGGCCAATTTAAATATCTTTTAAACGTCTTCAGTCTTCCTGTGGGCTTCTTTACCGCTCCATCGATGAATTCATCCCTAATAATAGTGACAATTATACGAAAAGTTTCAAGAGGAACGTTTTCACTATTGAAGTAAAGGACATCATCCCATGAAAAATCAGATTTTAATAAGTCGAGTTGCAAACGATCAAATTCAAAGTTCCCTGAAACAGCACCCTTACTTTCAAGTTCTGACCATAAAACGGTACCAGGGATGGGATTGAACAGATAAAAACCAATGATTTTAAAACATTCCTTGTTCTTACGAAGGAAATCGATCGTTTCCTGCAAATCACTTTCAGTTTCTCCCGGGACTCCGAACATAAAAGATGCACCACACATTAAGCCGTGCTTACGGCACAAATCAATAACCCGCTGATGATCATCAACCGATATGTTTTGCCCTTTTATCCTCTTTAGAAGTGAATCTGAGCCAGTCTCAGCACCAAAGCGAACAAAACGGTAGTTCATCTCCTTGAGCAACAGAATATCTTCTTCGTCGATAATATTGGAGCGACAGAACCCCCTAAAGCTGACCTTTTCAGGTATACCTAAGTTGACAAGCTGCCTGACAATATTCTTGAATCTCTTTTTGTCAGCCATCCAAAGGTCATCAAGGATCGCAATCTCATCTGGTTGATATCTGTCGACTACTTGAACAATTTCCGAAACAACGGAATCTGCACTTCGGAAGCGGGTATCTCCCCGCCAGAAACCTTGCGATGCACAAAAGGTACAGCGAAAGGGGCACCCCCTTGATGTAAAAATAGGTTCATGTTTGTAATAAGGTTTGTAACGTAATGGCAAAGGAATGGCATCAATATCAGAGATATGCTTCCTCAAAGGAGTCTGATGAATCAAACCTCTTTCATCACGGTAACAGATACCAAAAATATCTTTAAAGTCAGGCTCACGCAAAGGGTGTTTTGCATATTTCTCAACAATCTCTACAAAGGTCTCTTCACCTTCACCGATAACCCCGACATCAAATACATCAGGCAAATGTTGAGGTATCGCAGACACATGATACCCACCGAGCAGTGTAAAACAGCCAGTTGCCTCCTTGCATTTCCTGGCAAACTCACATGCATCAGTAATCACTTGGCTGACGCTGCTGATCCCGAGAATATCCGGTTTAAACACAATCACCTCTGCGTAATCGTCGACAATACGGAGATTATCCGCTAAGACAATCCCCTTATGCAGCAGGTAAGCGGCCAGATAACTTATACCCAAAGGCCTGACATTGAATTGTTCACCCTCATAGTGCGAGTAATAGAGACAGACTTTCAAACTCTTAGTAAAAGAAGTAATCATGTTTCAGTCCTACGTATTCGGTTTTATAAAAAAACAGGTTCTTACAGTCGAGACTTTGGTTTGAAGGTGAAAAACTTCCGCAGCCGTAGCCATTTACTCTGCAGTGGAGACATGAATAGGATCATTTGATGTATTGGAACCTTACCGAAGCGGAAATAAAAAAATTCAGATAATTTCATCAAAGACCAGAGTCGCCAGAATTCATGACTGTCACGAGAAAGCCAACGCCTCTTCCATCCAAGTGAGGAATATTTTCCATCCAGTTCTTGCTTAATTATTTTTTTCCAAACGAGTCGATCACGAACCTTTTCATGCTTAAAGATTGGCGTGATTGTTTGAGAATTAAAAACTTCATCAGAGTCACACGCATCGAGAAACAATCGGCCATCATTCTCCAAGCGTAACAGATGATCTTCGATTTCACTATTATTGACGATAACGAGCGAGGACCCAAGAGGGTCTTTACTCAACCGCCCCCATGCGTCCTTAACAGATATATCAGCATCAACCCCGTAAAAATCTGGGCAATAAAAACAACATTCTTGAGCAAAAAAATAATTGCGCCACATATCTGTATATGCTGTTAAGAACCGGTTTTTTCTTATCACACGGTCAGGAAGCTCGATCAGATTATTAAATTCATTGGTGTTCGGTATGCCTACTTTGTCACGCAAATTGATCCGCCAGGGGACATCCCTTCTGACGCCCTCTTTCTCAACGAGACAATCGATAAACGCGCCAGTAGCGCTCTTACCGCAAACCAAACAGATCTTATACTTAATTTTTTTTTGCACCTCAGAAGAAAGCCGGACGAGACCCCGCAACACACAAGGGACACCCACCACCGCAAAAGAGCCATCCTCTTCTATTAACTCGTTAAGGACTTTGTCGTAACTCAAGGGATGATAATGTGAGCTTCGTCCTCGGTCGAGATCCTCAACTGTTCTAAAAATTTTCATCTGAAAATGGGGTTCACCTACAGTTCCTTCTATCGGCAGGGAGGCCAAGACACCATCGACTGTGCCAGAAGAGAGCAACTGCTCCAAGAGAGCGCTGGTCACACCTCCAGAAGAAGATCGAATTCTCTTGGAGACGTCTTTATCATAAGCAATGAAATATGTTCCATCCTGAGGGAGCCCAAACCTCACCCCCTGAGCCTGTGCCGCAGAAGCATACTCTGCGATGCACTGCGGGCTGTGAGGACAAACCTTGAGACATCGACCACAATGGGTGCATCCATCTTCATCAATTTCCGGTTGCCAGGTTCGGCGAGCTTGCCATACCATCGTAATCACCGATCCTGTGCAAACGACAGAGCATAGACCACAACCGACACAAAGGTTGTGGTTCACGATCTCTTTAACATTCTGGTGAGATGCCTTAAACGACATTTTGACACTCTAACTTTAAGGTTTTTCTAATCACAACCGACAAATGAGTGCCTCCGGCAAATTTTGAAGCAACAATATCCCCAAAAATAGAGCAAATTTTTTGACCAAAGGTTATAGAAGAATAGTATGGGGAATAAATAGAATCAGTCAGAGGAAATGTTGTAATGTCTGCATGAATATTGTTGTCGGTCAGAAAGTGCTTCATGCCCTTCCGGGAGACTGCCCAGAGATGCCTTGGCGGATCAATCCCGTGCAGCATCTCTCCAAACAAAAGCTTCGCCATGACTTTAAGCTTAGGAGTATTACCAGCCATACAAATTTTTTCTATCCGCCTTTTTAGTAATTGCGGGTAAGCGAAATATTCCAGGGAGTCTCCATTCGGGCAAATAACCAATAACGTTCCGCCTTTAGCCAAGATACCGAAGATTTTCAGGATAAAACCACACGGATCAACCATATGTTCAATAAGATGGCGGCACATTATAAAATCGTATTTGATACCCTGGTTTTCCAGCATGGCAGCGTCCTGATTCAAGACATGTGTCAAACCGACCTTTTCCCTTGCAAAAAGGCATGCATCACTGTCTAAATCAATATAGGTACTCTGACCATAACCATTGATTTCAAAGGCTTTTGCGTAAAAACCACCGCCACCACCGACGTCTAACATTTTCATATTTCCTTTTTCCGGCAAGCCGAGAAAAGAGAAAAGTTTTCGACTAGACCTTAGGATGTTTTTTAGGTTTTTAATATTCGCACCAAACAAAAAACCTTCATAGAACTTTTGCAACTCTTCGCCATGCGGCATCGGAGCAACCATACCTGTACCACAGACCGTACACTTGCAAACATCGTAAGCCTCCATTTTATAAACGACAGAAGCATATCCCCTGCAAAAGGGGCATTCCGAATTCAAAATTTGGGGAGTCATCAATATTCACTCACTTTCATTTACGTGCCAATGTCCCATAAACTGGACCGAAGCTCCTCCACAAAAATTACCAACCACCTCGAACTTCCTGTCTGCATATAACCAAAGCAGTTGTCTATTATTGGTCTTGTCATAAACGATCAAATTTAGATAATACACTCCAGGATTTAAATTCAGGTTGTCAATTTCCAAACGAATCCGATTACGCTTATATTTGTTTTCGATTTTCACATTATTATAGGAAGAATGGCACTGAGCCGCCGTTGCACCATCCTGTCCCATAAAGGTAAATGATAAAGAAACCTCTTTATATTTTTTGGACACGATCAGATCGAATTCAACGATAAAACGATCATACCAATGAAAAATATCAGAAATACAATTATTATGATCAAGCAAACTGAAATTGTCTATATCTGCTACTTCGTCCCCCCTCACCGTCTTCCGATCAATCTCAAACAAAGCATTGTAAGCCTCAATTACCTGCGGTGGTGTTCCTTGAAAAATTTTCTGTCCGTGATTAAGCAGCAGTGCGGAGCTACTCAATCGATTTACAAAATACATCTGGTGCGACACTAATATGACAGCACATTTTTCAAGCAGATCGGCCATTTTTGAATAGCATTTTGACCTGAACCCCATATCACCCACAGCCAATACTTCATCAATGAGTAGTACGTCAGGCTCCATCTGTGACGCCACAGCAAATCCTAACCGCACCTTCATCCCAGAGCTGTAATTTTGAATTGGGCTATCAATAAACTCTTCAAGTTCCGAAAAAGCAATAATTTCATCAAGTTTTTGATCAATCGCCTGCTTGGAGAGCCCCAAAACCGAGCCATTTACATATATATTCTCACGCCCAGACAAAATTGGGTTAAATCCAGCACCAAGCTCGATTAAGGCTCCAACACGGCCATTCATCTCAATCCTGCCTTTATCAGGCTTGATAAGGCCGTTGAGCATTTTGAGCAAGGAACTCTTGCCTGCCCCATTTGCCCCAATCAGACCAAGGCATTCTCCTCGTTTCAACTCAAAGGATACATCCTTAACCGCCCAGAACTCATCCGCACGCAGTTCGCCATTGCCCCCATGGCGCTTTCCAATCACTTCGTTACCAAGATCCCGCATGCCATACCACAACGACTTCTTGAGACTACGACAGAACTTTTTGGAAACGCCCTCGACTTTGACCAATGTGTCGCTCATATCAAGCACTCATCCGCTCTATGAGAATAGGCATAGCCAACCGAAAAACCACCCACACCATCAAAAGCAGTGCAACTGCGGCAATGTTGACCACCACAAAATAACCCAGGTATTCGGGCGACACACCGGTTAGCCAATCGCGAGTGGTAAGGATAATTGGAGACAACGGATTAAATGAGAATAAAACGGAGGCCAGTCCTTTTTCCGGCATTGGAAAAACTACCGGTGTGACGTACATCAAAAATTGCATCAACAAAGGCAAGGCACGTCCTATATCGGTATAGAGCATACCGACCGGGGTGATGAGCAGTCCGAGGGAAGTACCAACCAGGATCAGAGAGAGAATACCGAACGGAAAAAGCAACAGGCTCAAGTTGGGTTTAATCCCCATGAAGAGTAAAGCCCCAAATAGAAGTACAATCTTGATCGAGGCGTTAAACAGGGTCTGGTAGATACCGGAAACAATCAACGCTTCACGCGGAAAATTCAATTTAGCAAGCATAGCCTTTGCAGCATTAGTTTGTTGCAAAGGAGCGTTCAGGGCATCCATGAAGATCGCCCAGAGCATAGTGCCTGTAAAAACGTATACCGGATACGGCAACGCAGTATCAGCGATCTTAACCACGCCGGAGCTGTTCAGAAAAATCCAGGCAAAGGTGTTAGCCAACGGCAGAATAAAAGCCCACAGGATACCGAGGAATGCCTGGCGATACTGAGCCTGGATGTCGCGTACCGCCAAACGCCACGCCAACTCTCGTGCTACGAGCAGATCCGTAAACATCTCGCATATCATCCTGCCCGGACTGGCGATGGAGGAATCGGGGGTGTAGACGGTTTTCTTTAAGGATAAATCATTCATCTGAACTCCATGGGAAAATGGTAACCTGGGGTCATAACGTTCTTAATTCTTCCAGAATCAGTGCCATATCCACAGGACGGATGGTCTCCACAATCCATTCTCTCATCTTCCGCCCCTCTTCAAGGGCTTGATTGTACGAGATAAAATCAAGGGAGATATTCAATTCATCCGCCACAAGCAGGGCAAGGATGGGCCATATGGTTCCAATGTCATATACAATAGGAAGGCTGCCGGGAATGCGTGCAAATCCAGACATCTCCATGCGAAAGGGCAGCCCTGTCACCTTTGCCTTGGGAAGCCCTTTTTTGACTGCTTCAGTGATCTCATTTTTTGATCGTTCCTGAAGCCATGCCACCTCAAGATTGGGATCGAGATCAATGCGGATAAGCTGTTTGTCAGCAAGGGAGAATGTCCATTCATCCTCCCAATCCGACCAGATGCCGTGGCCGGTATAGGTTTCAAAGGGGCCGTCATGGATCTCCTGACACAAGGCAATGGCCGATTCTATGATCACATCGGCACTGTCCAGCAGTTTTGCCATGCGAAATGAGCGCTCAGATATGGAGATGGAGTCTCCGATGGCAAGGCCTGTTCTGCCGCCTCCCACAAGCTGGGTCACAGATACCAGTACCGGTTTATTCAATTTTGCACCGGCTCCGATTATGGTCATGGGATCGGCACCAAGCCCGGCAATCTCTTCAAAGGGTCTGCCATACTTCTTTGCCAGATGAAGAATCTGCCTTGAGATCTGCTCGGTTCGAAGCCCCGCAGGGTAGGCCATGTTTCCGGCTGCCTTTACAATGATTCCTCCAGGTGCTTGAAGGATCTTTTGATAGAGAATATCATCTATCTGACTCTCATGACAGTATTGTGCCATAATATCCGGGGGCAAAACAGTTGCTTCCACCATGCCGAAGGAGGGAAGCTTATCATCGGAAAAACCCAATGCTCTGCCATCGGCTCTTTTGACCTTATCCAGAGTTCCGGCCATTTCATGGCTGACCACGGCCGAGCTGGTACAGACGCCGTCAATGATCCCCTTATGCATCAACTCGGCAATCAGCGTCGTAACCCCTTCATGGAGATTGGGCCCGCTGCCCACGGCCACAACGACCTTTCCATTGCGCTTCTTGGCTTTGACGATGCGCTCTTTGGCATCAAGGATTGCAGATTGAATGTATGACGGCAGGCTTTGATAGCTGTTTTGAATAACAGGATTGTTAATTGTATTCACCTATTCTTATTCTCTCACATTTTTACAAAAAAAAATCGTTTTACTCTTGATCCAGCAGATGAAACGGGATATCAACTGTCTCGTTATTCAACACTTTCCGGATCAATGCGGGATCCAGGTTGATGATCCGGGCGATGAGATCCTCTGACAAACCTTGCTTGAGGGCATTGCGAATCAGTGAAATCATGACGTTTCGATGCGCTACACGGACTTTGACCTTGATATATTCTGCAAACGTGACAGTCTCACTATCTGCACTGAATCGTTGACGTAAAAATTCCAGGTCGCTCAGTGTCACTTGGGCATAT
>JADGBM010000095.1 GCA_015231515.1 Desulfobulbaceae bacterium | reverse complement strand
GAGACTTCGATTCCGGCGGTTTGAAAAAGCATCGTTGGTCTCCAGTTAAAATTATTGTAGCACAGGTAACGGTAGATGCACGGTAATGACTTTTACTTCGGGCTACCATGGAAAGCAATGTTCTGCAGCTCTTCGCCGTCGAATAAAAAGGGATCGTACCTGACTGGTAAAGTAGATGATGAAGCGGTGCTGGACATAGTGGTCTCACAATCAGGTAATAGTTAGATGAGATGGCAGCGCAGTATATATTCGCCTTGACACTAGAAAATAACAAAAAACTCAAAATCTACCATAGCGAACTAATCAGGGCAAATGGATTTGCTGATCTCGGTGAAATGGGGTCAGGAATGAGAAATGATAGGAAGTGGGTCATAGTCCGTGTCGGCAGGGCTGATTTCAGACACCTTTTTGCATAATAGCATCAGACTCTTCGGGGTAATGTTTTTTCAAACAAGTCGGACAGATAGTATGGCTGAAATCCACCCCTGAATGTTTGTGAATATAGCCTTCTATCTGCTCATAATAGCCTTCATCGTTTCGAATGTTTTTGCAAAAAGAACAGATAGGCAGTATTCCCTGTAGAATCTTGATTTCGGAAAAGGCTTGTGTCAGTTCGCGCTGAAAATCCAGCAAAACCCTTTCAGTTTTAAGCTGTTCCTGATAGGCCATTTGAAGGCGTGATCTGCTTTTGTAAATGGCCAGAAAGGAGCTGATGACAATGATGGCAAGTACAGAGGAGAGTGTAATAAATATCTCGGCGCGATTTTTCTGATAAAAGGTTGGCGGCCGATTGATAATGGTGCTTTTGGCCGGCAGCAGGGCATCTTCTATCTGAAAACGCTTTAACTCTTTGTCGTCAAACATGAATGAATTCGGGCTCGGAAAAAGCTTGGTCATTGATGTCGGAGATTTTCCCTTGAGGATATCCACTGCAATACGCCCTGCCAGTGAGCCATGTTCGACAAGATTGATCAATTTGCCGCCGATGATGCCGTGGTTAAGGCTGAACTCCCAGCCACCAAAAATTGGCACAGGACTGTTGGCGGCCAGAATCTCCAAGGCCTCTCCGCTGCTATATTGCCTGCCATTGCTCATATTCACAAAAGAGGCAAAATAGAAGGCCGCCGTGTCCGGAGAAAGTTTTTGTATGCGGTCAATGAGAGTTTCCAGGGAAAGTCCGGCAAGATATTCAAATTCTGCCTTTGCACTGAAATTGCTGGCCTCTGAGCGAAAGGCTTCAGCGTTAAGTTGCCCTGTTATTGACTCGTCATGGATAACAACAATACGCTTGGTTTGAGGCCGCAAACTGAAAATAAGGTTAATGCTTTCCTTAAAACTTGGTCGCTCATCAACACCAACAAAACGCTCTTTGCCGTTCAGGCGATTAATATCAAAGGCGTTGGTGCCGCAAAAAATGACAGGGCGCTGTGGGAAAAGATCTTCGTAATATTTTTCGACGATGTTAAAGGCATAATCATCGGCAGCAACAATAAGCTCAAAATGATGGTTTTTAAATTTAGAGCTCAGTAGCTGGTGCAGAGTTTCGTCGTATTCGGCGCCGGAGTAATATTTTGAATCCAAATATTCGGTCTTGATGGTGGCATCTGGAAAAGCCTCTTCAATTACGGCTCGAAAGCCGCGAACAATATCATCTGTTCCCTTGTACCCTTCATGGTATGAGTTTAACAAAAGGATATGAGGCGGTTGCTGTTTGGCAGAAGTAGTCGTGGGTGAGGTTAGCAGAGAACAAATTGACAGCAGCAGAATAGCCAGTGTCCGGATCTGACTGCAATGTTTAGCTCCTGGGTCAGGCCTGTATGACATGTTTTGTGTCCTGTCGCAAGCTGAAGGTGTTGATAAGGGCGCTTCTGGGAAGATCGTGCCATCACAAAAATCAGCCGTCAATCTTGGGGTCTTAGACAAGGCGAGAGCACTGATCTTAGAGTAATAATAATTTTTTTTGCTGTTCAAAGGCAAGGTGATTTTTCACTTCATTTTCACAACTATTCAACCCTTGGTGCAGCCTATTACGACAAAGGCCCCTTCGCCATGTCCATTTTTATCTCTATCGACAAAGGCGACAATAAGTTGTCCCTTGCTGGTCAAAACTCTCTCGGCTTCCTTTAAGGCTTTGTAAAGATCATCAACAAATTTTTAAAAGGGGAGTTCCTTGGCATGGTCCGTCCTTTTCAAGAGATAATCAGTACATACAGTTGACAGGTGTCCCGCTCAATCATAGTGTTAGTAGTAATAATTCTTAAAATTTTGGTAAAGAAAAAATATATGAAACACCTTCATTATAGAGGACCCCATGGAAATTACCAGTGCGAAATTGAATCAGCATCTAATCAAGGTGGAACCATTTTACCTGAGTCAGGGCGATGAGCTGCAGATAGCTCAAGCTGCCTACAGCAATCAAATCCCACTTCTATTAAAAGGGCCGACCGGCTGTGGCAAGACCCGCTTTATGCAGCATCTGGCCTGGAAGCTTGGGCGTCCCTTGATAACCGTATCGTGTCATGATGATCTGTCGACCAGTGATCTGGTTGGCCGTTATCTGCTCAAAGGTGGCGAGGCTGTCTGGATGGATGGCCCCCTGACTTCGGCAGCGAGAGCAGGAGCAATTTGTTATCTTGATGAAATTGTTGAAGCCAGAAAAGACACCATGGTTGTCATTCACCCGCTGGCTGATGACAGGCGGGAACTTCCCATCGAGAAGTTGGGGGAACTGCTGCTGGCCCCGCCGCAGTTCATGCTGGCGGTATCATATAATCCCGGTTACCAGAGTGTCTTAAAAGACCTTAAGCAGTCGACCAGGCAGCGCTTTATCTCCATTGAGTTCGGCTACCCTTCTCAGGATCTTGAGAACGAGATTGTTTCATCCGAGGGCGCTATTGCACCAGATACTGCGGCGAGCCTTGTTCGCTTTGGCCGTATGACCCGTGAACTTAAAGATGCCGGACTACAGGAGGGGGCGAGCACCAGGCTGCTTATCCACGCTGGTCTATTGATAAAAAGTGGAATAGCTCCACGAAAAGCGTGTCAAGTGGCCATCACCGAAACATTGACCGATGATCATGAGCTGCAAATATCTATAAGCGAGATGGCATCGGCAATTTTTTAAGTGATCCCCAATAATATTTCGGGAAGGAATTAAAGACTCGATGAATTCCCATTTCTAAATAAAGAAATCCCCCTCAATCCCCCTTTTGAAAGGGGACTTAGGGGGATTTTCTGAAGAGAAAAAAATGTATAAAGGTGTCACAGCTTCAATTAAGGTTTAAAGCCGCACTTATCAATTGAGCAATCAGATATGGACAGTAACAAAATCAGCCTAGCGCTGGATTCCATGCTTGGCGCTGAGATCAGCGACTGGGAGCGAGAGGAACTGGCTGAAAAGCTGGTGGACGTTCCGAAGGAGATCTTACGGGAGATCATGAGCAGCTTGCCGGTTATCTGGCCAGTGAGTTACGCCCTGTTTCTTGCCTTTGTCGATCAGGCCGTTAAGGCGGGATCCTGCCTCAAGCCTTCACAGTATAAAGAGTGGGTAAAGGCCATTCTCGATGTCTATGAAGCTGACGGTCTGCGTCAGGCTCAGTTGTTTATGGAGGAGGTCGAGGACAAGTATCTCTGCCAGATTCGTGGTCAGGGCGGTATTCGCCTTGAGGATTGCGAAGCCAGGCTTTTGCTTTATGCTCGCAGCATTTTGGGGAGAGATGTTAAATTAACATCTGGCCGCCATCCCTTTTTTGATACCGAAACCATCGGTTTACCCGCTGAAGTTACCGATTTTGACACTCCTGATAAAGGGTTTCTGTTCTATAAGTTCACCGTCACCTTTCTGCTGCATCTTGATATTCTCGGAACCTACCGATTCCCCTCGTCAACAATAAATGAACTTGGTTTCAATGATGACGTGCCGTTGGAGTACGGAGATTTTTTTAAGAAATTTGATAACCCTGCCTTGGCGCAGGATCTGTTTTTGCTTGCAGAGTCTGCCCGTATTTGTGCCGCACTCCATAAAGAGTATCCGGGGCTCATGAATGATATGCAGAAGCTTCTTCCGATAGAGAATGGAGATCACAAGCGCAAGGGAAACGATCAGAACCGTTTTGTTGCTGACCTGGAGCAATGGCTGTTGTCCAGCATCCAGACGTATCCAGAGAGTTCTTCTGCCAAGTCGGCGACAACCGATTGTCTGGCAGATCATTATGACCATGCCCAATCTGTTTGGGATAGCCTGAAATGCACGCAAACCTTGTATAAACAATGTGCTTGTTTGCACGGGAGTTACGCAGCGGAGTTATGTTTGCCGTTTATAGGCAAACTCTGCTTTGCCGAGGCCCAGATCCAGATTGATCTCCGCCGGGAGGAACTTAAAAACAGTTTTATGCAGGCTTTAGGAACACAAATTTATGATGAACTGAAGAACACCGAGCCAGAAGAACACCAGAGCCCAGCCGGTCAAAGCCCAGAGCAGGGTGCGGGGACACTCTTGGCAATGGTCGCTGAACATGGTGATATTGAAGAGGAGGATTTAAACGCGGATCAGGAGGTATTTAGGATCGGTACGATGGAGTTTGACCTGTCCGAGGAACTTTCGGCAAGGGCTCGCGAGGTGTTTAAAGAGTTTGGCAAGATTCCTGGAGATTTCATTGCCGGTGCGGTTGGTCGAGCAGGTGATCTATTTGATGAAAGTGACGACGGTGGGCAGGGTGATGATGCTTCCAAGCCGGTGACTGGTGAAGCCGTCTATGATGAGTGGGATTATCGTCGGGCAGGGTATCGGAAAAACTGGTGCAAGGTGTTTATGAAAGAGGTTCAACCGGCCTATGGAACGTTTGTAGAAAATACTCTTCGCAAGCATAAGGGGTTGTTGGTCAACCTGCGGCGGCAGTTTGAAATGATGAGTATTCAGGAGAAATTTGAAAAGCGCCAACGGGAAGGTGATGAGATTGATCTTGATGCACTCATTGATTCTGTTTCAGATACCAGGGCCGGATTGCCGCCCTCGGAGCGGCTTTTCATACGCCTGCAAAGAAACGACCGGCAGATTGCCGCCCTGTTTCTGGTCGATATGTCTTCATCAACAGAAGGCTGGGTCAGCACTGCCCTCAAGGAAGCGCTTATTCTCATGAGTGAGTCGTTGGCTGTATTGGGTGATCGCTATGCAATTTACGGATTTTCTGGAATGCGCCGGACGAGAAGTGAACTTTTTACGGTCAAGAAATTTGATGAGCCCTATGGTGAGGCGGTAAAGAACAAAATTGCCGGCATCTCACCTAAGGAGTACACCCGGATGGCACCGGCCATTCGCCATGCTTCCCACATCCTTGAAAATACCGAAGGCAAAATACGACTACTTATCACCCTGTCGGACGGCAAGCCTGAAGATTATGACGGCTACAAAGGGCTATACGCCATCGAAGACACGCGCCACGCCCTCATCGAGGCCAAAAATGCAGGTATTCACCCCTTTTGTATAACGGTAGACAAGGAGGCCCATAGCTATATGGCTCACATGTACGGCGAGGTGAACTATATCTTTATTGACAAGTTGGCTCAGCTGCCCCTGCGAATGCCTGAGATTTATCGGAACCTTACCACATAGTTAAAGGCCGTTAAGAAACATCTTGTGCTTTTATCCAATTTCATTACAGCACCATTAGCCTAAATATGCTGCCCACATAAAAAAACCTTGACTTTTAGGCCTACAATATAAATATATGTTTATATGTTTTGGCCGACAGACTCAACTCGAATTGAATAGGAAGGCGATTGGAAAACCATACCAGCCCAGAAGATTTACTACACTCAGGCTATCGTGATGCCGCCTTTATTGCCAAGGCTCTGGCTGATGAAAATCGTTTGCGGATTATTCTCAGTCTGGCGGCAGGAAAAAAATCCGTATCCCGGGTTGTCGAGGAGCTTGGCTTGTCGCAGCCCCTTGTTTCTCACCACCTCAAAGAACTTAAACGCACGCTGCTGGTGACTGTTGAGCGTAATGGGCCCTTTATTTTTTACGAACTGACCGATCGTCGCATCGTGTCAATTCTAACGGAATTAAATGAGTTGGCGGCAAACCTGCTGGCTAACCGAACTACTTTTTAAAATTGATACGTACAGGGTGAACGATGAAAGAACTCCAGAACATATTTGGCCGAATGGAGCCCGGTGAGGCCGTGGCGGCACTGACCCCGGAACTCAAAAAAATTCTCTCTCATCTTGACGAAGATGCCCGAGTTGGTTTTGTGACCGGACTGCTTGAAGAGGGCCAAAGGGACAAGGTGTCCAGCATGGTCCATCTCTGACTTGCCGAATGCATGGGCGAAGGTGTCGACCCAACGCAGATGTGTCAGACCCTGGTACATAAGGTGGCGCAATCAAAACAGCTGATGGCAGTTGCCGACCCCGCGATCCTGGGTCTTTTCGAGAGCTGGCTGGAAGAGCTGGAAGAGGAAGTGGCCTTGTATCTCCAGCAAAACCCTTTGGCTGAGGCAGGGGAACTTGCCGCCCATCTGGGCCTTTCAAAAAGCGGCGCAGATTTTCTGCTGGCCAAAAGCAACCGGCAGGGCAAACCAGAAGGAGGGCAATGATGAAAAATTCGTGGCGTTTGATCCTGCTTTTATGCCTCGCAATCACCGTTGGGCTGATGGCGCCAAAGGCCTTTGCCGCCGACATGGAACAGGTGCGTCAAGAGGCAAAACAGGGTGGTTACCGGCTGATCACCACCAACGACCTGCGGGATCTGATTCAGCAGAATTCCGCCGGCGTGCTGCTGGTGGATACTCGTCAGGATTGGGAGTATGCGGCAGGACATATTACCGGGGCACTGAATTTTTCCATGGAACCGACCTGGCTGGCACGTCTCACCCGGCGCGGAGCCCTGGAGCAGTTTCTTGGTCCAGACAAACACAAACACATCGTCTTTTACTGAGCGGGCCTGTCCTGAGTCCGCAGTGACTCGGCAGCCCGGGTGGCTGTCTCGCTTGGTTATGATACTGTATATCGTGATCCTCTCGGCTTGCCTGAATGGGAGGCAAACGGGCTGCCTATAGCCACTGTCTCCACCCCCGGAAGCGTCAGGGGGCCTGCCCCGTCCCCGGCAACAGCGGGTGGCATGCAGGGCTTGACACTGCTCATGACCCTGGCCGGCATTTTCTTAGGCGGTATGGCGCTGAACCTTACCCCTTGCGTCTATCCGCTGATTCCCATCACTGTCTCCTATTTTGGCGGTCGCGGCGATCAGGCCCGCAGCGTTCTTTTTGCCCACGGTTTTTTTTACATCACCGGCCTGGCCGTCACCAATTCGGTTCTCGGGGTGGCGGCGGCCATGACCGGCGGGCTCATGGGTGCAATGTTACAGAACCCCTGGGTGGTGATTGGTGTTGCCACGGTGCTGCTGGTCTTTGCCAGCAGCCTCTTCGGCTTCTGGGAGCTACGTCTTCCCGCTGGCCTGACCCGGGCCGCCTCCAAAAACTATACCGGCTATTTCGGCACCTTTTTCATGGGCATGACCCTTGGTGTGGTGGCCGCCCCCTGTCTCGGGCCCTTCGTGCTTGGCCTGTTGACCTGGGTGGCCGGTACAGCTGACCCGGTTTTCGGCTTTACCGTCTTTTTTACCTTGAGTCTCGGTCTTGGCCTGCCCCTCTTTATTCTCGCCATGTTTGCCGGAAGGCTGGAAAAACTGCCCCGCTCCGGGGAGTGGATGAACTGGGTCAGAAAATTCATGGGCTGGGTGCTGGTCGGCATGGCCGCCTATTTTCTGCGTCCCCTTTTGACTAAACCAATGGTTGTTGCCTTATACAGCACGGTGGCGGTGGCTGGCGGCCTTCATCTCGGCTGGCTTGACCGCAGCACCGCCGCTTTTAAGGCCTTTGCCTGGATCAAAAAGGCGGTGGGCCTTGCCGGCATCGGCCTGGCCGTTTTTCTGGTGTCATCCTGGGCCTTGCTTGGACCCGGAGTTGCTTGGCAGACATACAGTCCAGCTCTTCTCGAACAGGCAAGAGGTGAGCGTCGGCCGGTTATTCTGGATTTCTACGCGACCTGGTGTGCGCCCTGTCGTGAACTGGATGAAATCACCTTTCACGATCCGGCGGTTGTCAAGAAATCGACAGATTTCGTCATGGTCAAGATCGATTTAACTGCCGGTGACAACCCCGCATATCAGCAATTAGTCAAAGACTATGATGTTAAAGGAGTCCCCACCATCGTCTTTCTTGACAGAAATGGCCGCGAGCGCCCAGATCTCAGACTGGTTGAGTTTATGGCACCGGACAAGTTTCTGCAATCAATGGCAAAATTTCAATAAAGGAGAACTTTTCATGCTGAAAGTACGTTTTTTCTTGAATGAACCCAACGGTGCGCCCTGAAAGCACTTCAACAAGATGCTGCCCAGGTTGGGCAATAAATACGACATTGAAATCGAAGTGAACTCCAGACCCAAGGCTGAGTATCTGACTGACGAATATTTCGCCCTTGATTTGCCGGTGGCGCCTGCCATCATGGTCGGTGACGAGATTGTCACCGAGGGCAAGGACGTGGATGATCAGGTGGTGGAGGCGGCCATCTGCCGATCTCTGGGCCTGCCGGAGCCCGAACTTGAAGGCGGTAAAGGAATTATTGGGCGATTGTTCGGTAAATAAATACTCTTAATAAGGAGAGTTCTATGGATTTCATGTTTCTTGGCTTGCTTGTCGCGCTCGGTTTAGGTGGCGGTTTTCTGTCCGGACTGCTGGGTCTGGGCGGCGCGATCTTCATGATCCCGCTGCTGCTTTATGTACCGCCTCTGGTGGGTGTCGGTCAGCTTGACATGAAAATGGTGGCGGCGATCAGCATGGTTCAGGTGCTGTCGGCTTCACTCTCGGGGCTGATCGTACACCACAAAAACAAGTTCGTGAGCAAATCCCTGCTGATTACCATGGGGCTGTGCAACGCCTTGGGCAATCTCGGCGGATCGCTTTTTTCTAAATATCTTCAAAGCTCCTTTTTACTCGCCATTTTTGCGACCATGGCAGTTATTGCGGCAATCGTCATGTTTATCCCTAAGCGGGAGCAGGGCAGCGACATCAAGCCGGAAGAACTGGAGTATAACAAGCCACTGGCAGCTGGGTTGAGTCTGGCCATCGGCATTTTCGGCGGTATGGTCGGAGCGCCCGGCGCCTTTGTCTATATTCCAGCCATGATTTATATCCTCAACATCCCCACTCGCATTGTCATTGGCAGCACCCTGGGCATCGTGTTCTTCGGGGCGGTGATGGGTACCATCGGCAAGGCTTTGACTGGCCAGATTATCTGGCCCTATGCGCTTGCCCTGGTCATCGGCACCATTCCAGGCGCTCAGATTGGCGGCCGGGTCAGCAAAAAAACCGATACCAAACATCTGCGCTACGCCATCGCGGTGATCATCGCGATCACCGGTCTGCGTATGTGGTATCAGGTAGCAACCGGGCAATAAGCAAATTTTCAACGGACGAGGTCTTTCTGAAAGGACTTGTAAAAAATCGATATCGTTATCCCGGCGGACATGAATCTGGTTTTTTAACAAGGAGACCCATATGAGCAAGAAATTTGTTTTAAGTATCACCCATGCCACCGACGACCAGGACCGCGCCAACGCCGCCATCGCTCTGGCCGCATCCTTGATTAGCGAGGACGCGGATCTGATCATCTTTTTTATTTTCGAGGGCGCCATGCTTGCCAAGAAAGGAGTGGCGGAAACGATTGAAGGCCGAAATTTCGCGCCGGTTCGCGATCTTTTCCCGATGCTGCTGGAAGAGAAAGTACCGATGTATCTGTGCGGCGCCTGCGCCAAGACCTATAACATCACCGAAAATGATCTGGTGGAAGGGGTGAAGATAATCCATATCCCGACCATTGCCTCTGAAATGATGGATCGGGAGACCATAACCCTCTGAACCAGGGCTTGCAATGGGTGACCAGCAGCGCTACGTTTTCAGCCTCAAACCGGAGGATTTTGCCGCCCGGCGAGAACTGGAGGTGACGGTTCGCTATTATCTGCTGGACAAGCCCCGCCGTAAGAGAATCGCTTACAACAATCAGGACCCGATCTCCTACCCGCTTTATCAGCGCCGCGAACTGCTCAGATAACCTCCTATTTCTAATTTGCAGCGACATCAAAATCTAATTAAACATTGCATTAATTTCTAGCGATTTGTATCCTTTGCAATTTGAGGGACAAATTCTATTCAGGGCAACAAGATGGCGACGATACGAAAAAACCCACAGAAAGCCTTGGCTGAATCATTAAAGGCTGCAAGGAAGGTATCGCAAGACGGCATAATCAACTCCTCTCTGCTCAAGCGAAAACATAGAGAAATACTTACAGATGCTGGTTGGCTGGTTGAGATTATAAAAGGATGGTACGTACTTTCTGCTCCTGAAGCGGTTGGAAACACCGCCTGGTATGGAGTTTTTTGGGGTTTTATAAAACAGTATCTGATCGGAAGATTTGGAGAAGATGGGTTTTGCGTGTCTCCAGAGGCTTCCTTGAATCTGCACGCCGGAGACACAACAATTCCGGAACAAATTGTTGTACATACAAAGAAGGCAAGTAATACAACGGTTTTGTTGCCTCATGGCAGTTCACTGCTATTGATTACAGATGTAAAAAATTTCCCAAAACAGCTTGAAGTTTGGAATGGCGTAACAATAATGCCGCTGCCTTTAGCTCTTTGTCGAATCCCGCCGGCTTATTATCGAAAGAACCCCCGAAATATCGAGATTGTGCTGAAGCTTTCTTCGTTATCAATAGCTGCAATTTCAAGATGCACTTTGGGAACGGAAGCAATTTCAGCTGCCGAACGAATTATTGGCGCCTATGAATATTTTGGGGAAAAGGCGAATTCCGATCAGATCAAAAATGATCTAATCGCAGCCGGCTATCATCTCGAAGTGAAAAATCCCTTTGAGGAATATGCGCCTGTACTTGGCTCGCTGCGATCGGCATCCCCATATGCCGGCCGGATCAGAATGATGTGGTTTTCGATGCGAGAGCGCGTGTTGGCAATTATGCCAAGAGAACCAGGGCTAAAAAGCGGCGCGGAAAATAGGCTCGGAGATATTCAAGAGATTTATCAAGAGGATGCCTACCACTCTCTTTCAATTGAAGGGTATCA